>CAYUNA010000026.1:0-2600 GCA_964445895.1 uncultured Saprospiraceae bacterium
TTTCGCGTCCCTTACAGTATATTCAATGGCAAATTTAAAAAATGTTATGAGAAATTGTACTTTTTACAATAAGAGTGCTTTTTTTTCTCAAAAAAAAAAAAAAATTTATTAAAAATGCACAATAAGTGAAAAACGGCACAAATATCGCATTAAAGAATAATATAAAGTAAAAGCGTGTTTAAAAATTTGAAGAGATGTATTAAATTATTTTTTAAATATAGATTGAAAAATATGTGACTTAAATAAATATATCCGTCTAACCAAACATAAAAAGAAGCAAACGCATTTTTTTTTTAGAAAAATTAAGCAGCTAAATGTATTTACTATCAGACATTTAAATGTGACGTTTACTGTTAATTTGTTGCAAAAAATGCGTTTAACGGCTCTATTCCCAAAAAAAATCAAAAAAAAACAGTTATTAAATTTGTTTTTATTAAGACAATTGTATTTTTGCACCATCTAACTACTTGGTAGTTTTATATTTAAACATTTAAAATATTACAAATATTTTTACAAAACAGACCTTTCGATTATGAAAATTTACTTTAGACTACTTTTAGCAAGTGCTTTTATCTTTTCGGCGACTTTATCTAACGCTCAAGATATGCCACCTATGCAAGCTGGTAAGTGTTTCGCAAAATGTATCACACCAGATCAGTACAGCACTGAAGAAAAAAGAATTATGGTTAAGCCAGCTTACAAGACTTTGTCTGTAACGCCAGCGGAGTACCGTACTGAAGAAGAAAAGATTTTGATTAAGCCGGCTTCTAAGCGTTATGTTTATGTGCCTGCAACTTTCTCAACTTCTCAGCGTACTATCCAAGTTGAAGATCCGTACAACGAAATCCGTACAACTCCAGCTTCTTTTGCTGGTGGTTCTGAGCGTATCTTGGTTCAGCCAAAAGCTGTTCGTTGGGAATACCAAAAGAACACAACTAACTGTCAATCTCCAACAGGTGACTGTATTGTAGCTTGTGCGGTTGAGTACCCAGAAGAGTACCGTAATGTACCAACACAAGTTGTTGACCGTGCTGCTGGCTTCACTAAGTCACAAAAAGGTGGTCGTTCAATCACTGTGGATATTCAAGAAATTGCTACTCCAGCGCGTGTTGACGAAATTGCAGTACCTGCTGAATACACAACTATTACTAAGCGTATCTTAGTGAAAGATGAAGCAGTTGTTGAAAACGAAGTTCCTGCTGAATATGCGGTTGAAACTATGCGTGTAATGACTACTCAAGGTGGTCAGTCTTCTTGGGAAGAAATTCTTTGTGACGTAAAAGTTACTGGTAACACAACTCAACAAGTTCAACGTGCTTTGGCTAACAAAGGATACGATCCAGGTCCAGTTGATGGCGTAATGGGTGCTAAAACTCGTAACGCTTTGGCTAAATTCCAAAGTGACAATGGCTTGAAAGTAGGTGGTATGACTATCGAAACTTTGAAAGCATTGGGCGTACGTTACTAAAAACGACGCACGGTTGACGGCAAATGATTCATTGAATCAGGAAATAATTTGAAATTTCCAGCCTTAAACTTTTGTACAATAAAAAAGGGTTGATGATTGGAATGTTCCAATTTTCAACCCTTTTTTATTTCTATAAACCGTCTCAATCTGGATGCTCTATTTCTATATTTATCTTTCAAAAATGCTTTCCAAAAATACGCTTTATCAAATAATATAAATACTCTGTTTTCACTAATTCCTCTGCCGTTCCCTCCCCTTCTTCCATCGGAAACCTTTGCCAATGTTGAGTATATCGCTGCTGTTTCAACCCCGCTGTTCCGAAGGAGACATCAATTGCTTTTTCTACAAAAATTTTATTGAAAAATGTATTCTCGACACCAAAATCTGTAAATGGGAAAGCAAATGCGCCCGTTTTTTGTCCCGTTATTTTTTGGGCAAAAAGCGTACTGTCAGTCGCCTGCTTTATTTGCTCCGATAAAGATATTTCAGCAAACAGCGGATGATTTAGGCTGTGACCACCAAATGTAAAACCTTGATTGTAAAGGATTTGTATTTGATTGGTGTTTAAATAAGGTTGCTGCTCTTTTAAAAAATTATTGAAGTCGATTTCTAAGTAATCCGCAATTTGGTCAAGCTTGCTTTTAGTTGAAAAATTGATAGACAGAATGCCTTCGGAAGCAATTTCTTGAATGACTGACCGCTGCGCTTGTGAGACATTATTTTTATTAAAAAAATCAAGAATTAAACTCGCTTTATATCGGAAAAACAACTCCCGATTGTCCACGAAATTAGCATTTAAAAATATGGTTGCTGGAATACCTTTTTTTAATAAAATAGGAGCAATAATATCGAATACTTCACGCAAACCATCATCAAAAGTTAAATGAAAATAGTTTTTATCTGATTTTTTTAAATGGTCGTTGTTTTTAAAAAAATCTAATTCGACCGGTTCATAATGTTTTAAAAAGAAATCTACATCCGCCTCAAATTGACGAGCTGTGCGCAGTTGGTACAAATGGACAATATGCGGCAAGTCAGCAGCATTGCCCACTGCATGATAAAAAGGCAAAAAAATCTGTTGCCCTGTCCGACTGATTAAATTCGGTAAGGAAAAAACGGAAGTTGTGCGTTG
>CAYUNA010000026.1:2700-16675 GCA_964445895.1 uncultured Saprospiraceae bacterium
GTTGCCCTGTCCGACTGATTAAATTCGGTAAGGAAAAAACGGAAGTTGTGCGTTGCAGGCTTTTTTTGAGTAAATTTTTGATTGTTTGTTATTCGAAGATTTTTAATAGACTTGTTACCCTTTGAAAAGTGCTTCTCTGAAATTCAGATATTTTCGATAGTTTTTCTAAAAAAATCATTTAATAGTCCCTCTATTGGATTATTTTTTTAGGAAAAATAGCGGAAAAAGATGTTTTCAGAGAAGTGCTTTTTAAAGGGTAACAAGTCTAAAAGACTTTATGAATGACGTGTTAGTATGACAAAGGTAATGCGGACGGTAGTGTTTCAAATCCTAAATACTTGACAGTTATGATGTAACTTAGAAAAGAGGGAGTTTGGGGGATAAAAACGTTTTTGCAAAAACCGTTTTTATCCCTCAAGCCCCCTTCCGCGTTGCCGTAGGCAACGCGCATTATTATTATTGGAGGTCAAAAATTCTCAATTTTCCCCCTCCTGATAATTTCAATCTAAGAATTAAACCAATAGGTATATCGCAAACTAATCACTCGTTTTCCGTAAAATAAACATCCCATCGCGTATCGGTAGCAATAAATTTTCTACACGCTCGTCTGTATGTATCATTTCATTAAATTCAATAATTTGCCTCGTCATCGCATCTTTTGGTGGTTGTAAAACTTTGCCATCCCACAGCACATTATCAACTAACAAAATACCACCTGGACGCAACATTGGCAAGGCTTTTTCATAAAAATAGGCATTGTCTTTTTTTCCCGCATCAATCATTATCATATCAAATTGGTCAATCGGTAAGGTTGGCAATACCGCCTTTGCATCACCAATATGCAATTTGATTTTTTCTTCTAAATTACCTTTTTTCAAGTATTTTTGAATCAGATATTCTAACTCTCGATTCACTTCAATGGTATGCAATACGCCACCCTCAGCCAATCCTTCCGCCAAACAAATCGCCGCATATCCTGTAAATGTACCTATTTCTAAAATAGCTTTCGGTCGCAGCATTTTACTTAAAAAACTCAACAATCTTCCTTGTAAATGTCCAGATAACATCTGAGGTGCTAAGGTTTTTAAGTAGGTCTCTCGTTCCAATTGATACAATAAATCAGAGGCTGCCGAGGTGTGCTTTTCTGCATAAATATTTAAAGATTGCAGTATTTTTTTCATAAAATAGAATAATAGGGATTGTTAGGATACTCCTACCCTACAAACCGCGTTGAATCCATCTTCATCATAATACCCAACATAATCGTAAAACCCAGTAATGACGAGCCACCTTTGCTGATAAATGGCAGTGGAATCCCAATAATTGGCATCACGCCCATCGTCATTCCGATATTAATCAAAACGTGAATAAAAATGATACCCGCCAGCCCGTACGCATAGTTACGGGCGAATGCCGTCCGTTGTCGTTCGGCAATATTGACCAGCCTCAGCAGCAGTAATAAGAATAGAATAATGACTCCAAAACTACCGATAAATCCTTGTTCTTCTCCGACGGCACAAAAGATAAAATCTGTGCTTTGTTCTGGTACAAAACGCCCTTGAGTCATATTTCCTTCCGTAAATCCTTTGCCATATAACCGCCCCGAACCGATGGCTCGCTTGGATTGTACTAAGTTATAACCCGCTCCTTGAGGGTCACATTCGCTAAATTTCAACCAGACATTTATCCGTTCCTGCTGGTGTTTGCCGAGTAATTTATTATAACCCAAATTGGCTGCAAAAGTCAACGCTGCCGACACCAATAATCCAAGCCACAGTAAAGTCACAACTCTTTCCTTGCGTTTGCGATATTGAATCACAGACAACGGGATAAAAATCGCTACTGCTCCGAGCAAAACCTGCCAGGTCAACCCTTGCTGAATGCCTCCATAACAGCCTAATGTGATAATGATAATGCCAATAATCCAAGGCCATTTCTTTTTCAAATCCGTCACCAAAACAACAGCACTTATCAATACCAACCACGTCAAAATAACGGCAGTATTGTTCACTAATCCAAGCAATAGCAACGTGGCTGCACCTAAGGAAAGTGCTAAAAAATTGGCAGAAAATCCTTCTCGATAATACACAATAAAGAACGATAAAAAGACCAATGCTGACCCAGCATCAGGCTGTAGTAATATCAAAAACATGGGTACGGCTAAAATACCAACCGCCGTAACTTGAGAACGAAATTCCCGTAAATTGGTACTATATGTACTCAGAAATGCTGCAACTGCGAGACAAGTACCGACCTTCGCAAACTCGGAAGGCTGTAAGGTAAATCCTGCAATATTGAACCAGGAAGTCGCCCCCTTTATCGTTTTTCCGAAGACCAAAACGAGGGCTAACCCAAGCATTGAAACAATGTAAGAAAGATACGCAAAAGTTCGCCAAAACTTTTCATCAATCACCAACGTCACCAGCAGAACCACTAAAGATATTCCTATCCAGATAGTCTGTTTGCCCACTGTTGTTTTAAAAAACTCAGACATATCTGTCGAATAACCATCACCATAGCCGACCGTATAAATCATCAACCACCCAATACCTGTCAGTCCCAAATAAATGGAAAAGGTCATCCAGTCAATCGTCGTTTTCGTTCTTGCACGCATGGTTTGATTATTTCGATTTTCTGATTATTTCGATTCGCTCGATTAGTCAATGTATTCGACAATTCGCAATAAACGGATACCAACAGAAATTTCAAATGATAAATTACGGATAGTTCGTTCACCGATGGTAATAGGGTTACCACCTGGATTAAAACAATTGGAAAAATTGCCAAGTTCAGGTTGTCGATATTGTGCAGTCAAATCAGGCATCACATTAAATTCTAAAAAGCCGCCAAAAAGGTCAGAAAACATCCACTCAAACCCACCGCCTACGGTCAATCCAAAATTCAAATCTCTCACAAATCCTTCCAGCGGATATACCCCCGGACAGAAATCCTCGTAGTCACTTAAATTGTTTCCAATTGTATATTCTCCGCGCAGACCAAGTAAATAGTAGACTTTGCCACTGGTCTGAAAATCAAATTTCTGCTTTGCACCAAACATCAATGAAATATTATTGAATTCAAAACTCTGATTGATCGTGAAAAAATTGCTATTCTGAGTAAAAATCTGTTGATTTCGGCGCGCACTCCCTCGATTGTGATATCCCAATTGCGCAATTAATGCAAAAGAATTGTCTTCTGTTAAGGATTCAATATAAAAATCTCCATGCCAAGTGAATAAAGGCCCTTGGTCAAAATTATTCCATTTTTGAGTAGCTATCGTTAAGCCCCCTTTTACACCGAATGCTGAGCCTCCTTGTGCTTTTGCAAATACAAATGATAAGACAAATACTGTGAGTAATGCTATTTTTTTCATAAAACTTGTGTCGTTTATTAGAATTTTTGCTTGATTGGATACGAAGTGTTCTTCTGAGGAACGCGAAGTAAATAACTTAACATTCTTGAGAGGATATTTTGTTCTCATTTTTCACTTTGAAAATGCTCATTATATCAACATAAATCGCAGTTTCAAAGTAAAAACTAAGACCAAACTTTCTCTCTCAAGAATGTCAATTTATTTATTTCGCGTTCCTGACAGAATCTTCCCGAAGTATTCTTCCCCTATTTCAAAACCAAAATTAGCTAAAATAATGGACTTCTTGACGAAAAACTATGAGTCATCCCGAATTTTTAATTCAATGAACTGCGGAGCAAAATCACCCCTTTTCAATCTATTTTTACGGTATGCGTCTCGGGATGACTCATGTTTGTATTTTTTATAAAACGAAATGAAAACTAAGCAGCTGTTTGTTTCTTCGTTCCTAAAGCATTTCTAAAACCTGCGTTACAACATTCTCTGCTGTAAATCCAAATTTTTCATCCAATACCGTATATGGGGCAGAATATCCAAAATGGGTTAAACCAAAAACTTTTCCATCTGCACCAACTAAGCCTTCCAGATTAACGGGCAAGCCAGCCGTCATGCCAAACTTAGGAATACCCGGTGTCAAGACAGATTTTTGATATGCCGCAGATTGATTTCTAAATACGCCTTCCGATGGCACAGAAACTACCCGAACATTTAAGTTGTGCTTCGATTCTAAAATCGCCGCTCCTGCTATTAACGTCGCTACTTCAGAACCATTGGCGACTAAAATCACATCTGGTTTTTCTTTACCGCCTTGTACAATATAAGCTCCTTTTTCTGCTTCTTTAGCATCTTTAAAACGAGTAGAACCTGGCTGCGCAGGCAAACTTTTCACTCCCTGCCGCGTCAAAATCAAGCCACTTGGTGATTTTTGATTTTCAAAAGCCATTTTCCAAGCAATCGTTGTCTCATCCGCATCCGCAGGACGTAGCGCCAAGAAAGCATTATTATCGGAATGATTTTTCAATTTTTCGAGCAATCGAATTTGCGCTTCTTGCTCAATGGGTTGGTGCGTCGGTCCATCCTCCCCTACTCTAAAGGCGTCATGTGTCCACAAGAATTTTACGGGCGTCTCCATCAATGCTGCGACCCGAATAGCTGGTTTCATATAGTCTGAAAACGCGAAAAATGTCGCACAAACCGGAATCACACCACCATGCAACGCCATCCCTGTACACATTGCCGCCATCGTCAATTCGGATACCCCTGCCTGTAAAAAAGAACCAGAAAAATTGCCTTTTTGAAATGCCCCGGTCTTATCATGAAATGCTTGCGTCTTGTCACTATTCATCAAATCTGCCGAAGAAACAATCATATTTTCTACCTTATCCGCAAAATGAGATAAGACTATTGCCGAAGAATTTCGGGTTGCATTGTCCTTCTTTTGTTCAATGGAAGCCCAATCAATTTCTGGCGTTTCCTCCGAAAACCACTGGTCTAATTTAGCCGCCAACGCTGGATTTTTATCCGCCCACCGTTGTTGCTCCAATTTTTTCTCCAATGCCCTCGCTACTTTCTTTCGAGCATTTCGCTCATATAATGATTTTACTTCTGGAAAAATGTGGAACGGTTCATCTGGGTCTCCCCCTAAATTTTTAATGGTTTCCTCAAAGGAAGCTGCTGATTTGCCCAAAGGTTGTCCGTGTGTCGAGACTTCACCTTCAAAGCTATTGCCATCTTCTTTCAAAGCCCCTTTGCCCATTACCGTTTTACCGATAATCAACGTTGGCTTGTCTGACCGCCGAATCCCAGCTCGCAATGCCCGACGAATTGCTTGATGGCTATTTCCATCAATTGTTACGACGTGCCAACCCCAGGATTTATATTTTTCAGCGGTGTCTTCCGTCATTACTTCATCTACTTCTGTTGACAACTGAATATCATTTGCATCATAAAACATGATGACGTTACCCAATCCTAAATGCCCAGCAATTCGACCAACACCTTGCGAAATTTCTTCTTGGATACCTCCATCAGATATATATAAATAAGTACGATGCGATGCCCAATCTCCAAATCGCGCCACCAAAAATCGCTCAACAATTGCTGCTCCTACACCAAACGCATGTCCCAATCCCAATGGTCCAGAAGTATTTTCGATACCTCTTGCTACATCGATTTCTGGGTGACCAGGCGTTGGACTTCCCCATTGTCGAAAGTTTTTGAGGTCTTCCATAGTGTATTTACCCTGCAAAGTCTGTGAAGCATAAAGCATTGCAGACATGTGGCCAGGGTCTAAAAAGAATCGGTCACGGAAAGGCCAAGTCATATCTTCTGGATCAAATTCCATGAACTCAGAAAACAAAATGTGGATAAAATCCGCACCTCCCATTGCTCCGCCCGGGTGACCAGAATTAGCTTTTTCGACCATAGCCGCCGCGAGGATACGAATATTATCGGCTGCTTTTAAGTTATTTTTTTCTTTAGTAGCTTTTGACATAGTTTGATTGATTATCTCGATTGAATTGACGTTTTCAATTAGTTCAATTTGGATAGCATTTAAAATAGTCTATCCTGATAATGGTTGGTGCGTTCTTTTGATAATTTAGCCCCAAACCCTTAATCATTAAATTTTACGGTGTTCAATTTTTCGCAAATGTACTAACTGTTGACTGTCTTAAAAGACTTTTGATAGGAAGTTTTAAAAAATTTGTTGTTCAAAAACAGCATGTTCTTCTGTTAAGTCTAAAAATGGATACTCTTTTGCTAAATTCTCGACTTTTTCTAGCTGCTTTTTTAAAAATTCTTGGTGTGCAATTGATTGTGGATGAAAGGAACGGTGTTGGGCAGCAGCTTTTATCTTTTCGATTTTTTGGTTCAACTGTTGGGTATTTTCATCAAAAAAACTGTGTTGAAATTGTTTCCAAATATAGTCAATAGCAACCTGATTGGGATGAATCAGGTCAGCTTCATAAAAGCGATAATCCCGAAGGTCATCCATCATAATTTCATAGGCAGGAAAATAATGCACGAAGTCTAATTGCTGAACGATTTCGTCGATTGCCAATTGCAAAACAGCCTTACTTTTCTGGTTTCCTACTAATCCATCACGGATATGACGAACGGGACTAACCGTCATAATTATCTGTAAGTCAGTATTTTGTGATTTTATCTTTTCTAAAAACGGTAAGTAAATTTCTACAATTTCTAAAACACTCAGACGGCGGTGACGAAAAGAGGTGCTAGGCATTTTATGGCAATTGGCAACAACTTTATTTGTTTTTATAGCTTCAAAAACATGCGCTGTTCCAAACGTAAAAATGAGTCGTTGGCAATTTTTTAAATCAATTCTTGCCTGTTGAAAATCATTTTGTATGCCCTCTAATGCAGCTACTTTTTCTATTTTGGAAAAAACACTATGATGCGCGAAACTATGCCAAAGTCCATTGTTTTCAAATAACTCGTCTTCCTGAAAATTGTCATTGTCAAAAAGACGAGTTAAATTATTGATAATCGAAATCGGATTAAAAAGAATGCCAAACGGATTAACATTGTTTTTAAACTTTAATGCTGTTAGTTGATGTCCAATATTTTCCGCAAAGCACGAACCAATCGACAGCAATCTATGCTGATGATTGATAGAAAAATGGTATTGAGGTAGTTTTATTTTAGTGCGAAAATCAGACATAAACGGCTTTTCTAAAAATCATCAAACATATTGTCACCCAACATATCGGCGAGCATATCTTTGAAAGTGAACGTCGATTCGAGGTAGTCTTTATTGATTAAATTAAACTCTGCCAAACCGTGCAACACCAATTCCATAAAGAGCAATTCTTCGCCTTTTGGTACTTTATAATTTTTGACAAACTTCTGTAATCCTGCCACTTTTTCTAAAGACAAACGATAATCCTTATCACTCGAATCATTCAGTAACTCTAAGACGTTTCCACCTGAAAAATAGGCTTTAATCGTTCCGTAAGGGTCTCGTTCTTCACCTTTTTTGAGTTTCTCTGGATGAGGGAAGTATTCTAAAAACAATTCCTTAATCGCATGACCAATCAAATTTGTCGCAACGGCATACGGTCCTTCTTGTTCGCCTTCGTAAACCAATTCGACTTTACCTGTAATTGCTGGAATGACCCCCCAAAAGTCAGTAATTCGAGCGGTTGTTTTTTTCTCCTTATTGATAAGCATACGGCGTTCGGCAGTCGACGCAAGATTTTCTAACCCAGAAATACTCAAACGGGCAGAAACCCCACTTTTCTCATCAACAAACTCACTTTTGCGTGCCGTAAAAGAAACCGTTTCCAACAGAGTCGCTAATAAATCTGGAATCTCAACTGTCTTGCGTTGGGTTTCCGTTAGATTGGCTTCTTGTGCCGTAATCGTCTTCGCAATTTCAATCGTCTTCGGATAATGGGTCAAAATTTGGCTCTCGATTCTGTCTTTTAGCGGCGTAATGATGCTACCTCGATTGGTATAATCTTCGGGATTGGCCGTGAACAAAAATTGAATTTCTAACGGTAGTCGCAATTTGAAACCTCGAATTTGCATATCGCCTTCCTGCAAAATATTGAATAGCGAAACCTGAATTCGCGCCTGCAAATCGGGCAATTCGTTAATCACAAAAATACAACGGTGCGACCTCGGAATCAAACCGAAATGAATCACTCGTTCGTCAGAATAAGGCAGCTTCAAGGTAGCCGCTTTAATCGGGTCCACGTCACCCACCAAATCGGCGATACTCACATCGGGCGTTGCCAATTTTTCGACATATCGGTCATCGCGGTGCACCCATTCGATAGGCGTTTTATCTCCGTGCTTCGCAATCAAATCAAGGGCCGTTCGAGAGATTGGATTCATGGGGTCGTCGTTGAGTTCACTACCTGATACGACGGGCATGTATTCATCCAACAAATTGACCAAAAGCCTTGCAATACGGGTCTTCGCTTGTCCACGCAGACCGAGTAACAACACATTGTGACGAGATAAAATAGCACGTTCAATATCGGGCAAAACCGTATCTTCAAAACCGACTACGCCTTCAAAAACGGTTTGTTTTTTACGTAGTTTCTCCATCAAATTATCCCGCAATTCTTCTTTTATACTTCTTGGTTGATAGCCGGATTTCTTTAATTCTCCGAGCGTTTTTATCGATTTCATATAAGTTTATTGACGGCGCACGGTTGTTGGCACACGGCGCACAGTTGTTCACGTTACCCAAATTTCAGAGGGCAAAAGGGAAATAAAACGTTTTATGTGAAAGATGGTTTTAGGATGGTGAAGTTATTTTTCAACAATAAAATAGGGGTTGATTACCGTTTGAGACATCTAAGGAATATATAAAACCATTTTTTAATCACTGATGGTCCGCACTAAGTATATTTCGTGGCGATTTAGAATATAACAGTCGCGTAACATCAATTAATCATGTAGTCAACCTACTTCTTTAAAAAATTCAACCAAATTGAGCTACTCAAGTAGCCGACTACTAAAAATAAAAATCATGAAATCATTCCAAAATTTAATCTTTGTCGCAGTAATTCTTTTTACGTTATCTACAAATGCACAAGAAGTTTTAGACCTCAACAAATTTGACGAAATCATCGCATCTGGCAATGTCGATGTTGTTTTAAAACAGGGCGAAACCAGTGAAGTGGAAGTATGGGCAAATGGCAACGACGAGCAAAATATCAAAATTCACGTCAATGAAGGAATTTTGAAAATCAACTTGTTAAAGTCTTTAATCAAAAGTCAAAACCGCGATGTCAAAGTCGTCGTAACGTTTGAAAAACTCAATAGAATTAAGGCTTATGCAGGCGCAGAAGTCGAAAGTGAAAGTACGATTTCTACCAGTAGATTGCAACTTAGACTAAATAGTGGAGCAGAAATGTTCGTCAATGTTGAAGTCGATGACTTGGAAATTGTAGTCTCTGAAGGCAGTGAATTAGAAATCAGCGGCGTCACCAAATCTATGGATGTTCGCACTTCATCTGGTGGTGTCTGCGATGCATTTAACCTGGAGTCTGACTATACCTATGTGACCTCCAATACGGGTGGTGAAGCCGCAGTCGTCGCCAACAAACGCATCGAAGCTAAAGCCAATACGGGTGGTCGAGTGGAATACAAAGGGAAACCAGAAGATACAAAAATTAGCGATTTTTTGACGGGGACGGTGAAGCGAATTTAAGAGCATATTTATTTCTTAAGCAATTGAAAATCAGTAATTTAAAGACAAATTCATATTAATGTATTTAGGTGTTAATGTTGCTAAATGAGCGCTACTTCAACGCTATAATACAGGCAACAGAAGTTTTCAAATTACTGATTAGTCCAAATTCTCACAATTAGATTTTTGGTTATTTGACAAATCTCGTAAAAAATCATATTTAAATAATTAAAGTCACGCCAGCATCGCGCCTTTGGCGGCTCGCTGTTGTGACTTTTTTCTTCGGACGCAGCCAATAAAATGTTGGAAACCAACATTTTATTGGCTGCGTCCACAAAAGTATTTTCGACAGCGAGTCGCCAAAGGCGCGATGCTGGCGAAAATACCATTTGACTAACCGCGGTATTTGTCGAACAACCAGATTTTTAAACATACCTTTCCTAAAACGAAAAAGCCGAACAGCAAGACACTGTTCGGCTTTTTAATTGAAATAATTATCTGAAATGTTGAGACTACTTGCCTCCACACACACAGGAAGACGTGAGCCATTTCGTTATTTTTTGCGTTCAAAATTGTGCGGATGGCCAAGGCTAAAATTGACGGCGCGCACCGAAGCAAACGAATTTATTTCAAATAATTAGACTTAAATGTTGGCGCAAAATTCTGAAGTACAAAATTTTGCTGATGATAGCATGGCGGACTCATATTTTAAATTTTTATGCAACTTTTCTTAATAAAAATGGAAACAATATTAGAATTACTTTGCTGAGGGACTGTAAAAAGTTTGAAAGCAACTATCGAAATTTATTTTTCATCTGATTCAAATCAGAAAAATAAATTGGTTTGCCGTCAAACTTTCGTAACTCAGGGGATAGATATTTGTTTCCAAAAAATCCTATTTATTGAGTTCTATACGCCACTTTAAGAGGAATATCGGCTTTGGAATTCCGCAAAGAGAAAATCAACTTTTCAAAAAACAGATTTAAGTACGTTTCGATATTGTAAAATCGCTTTAATTATATTGAATAAATAAAAGGACAGATATAAAATGTTCTGAAAAAATCTAAATTATACGAGTAAGGACAACTCGACGTTGATTTGTAAAATGGCATTAGTCAAAGAACTTCGGTTAATAATACTTAAGTACATGACTCTATTTATCTGGATATTTTGACAGGATGTTTTTCCGCTATTTTCCTCTTAAAAATAGTTCCATGATGCAGACCATGCAACGATTTTTAAAAGAAAACTATCGAAAAAATCTCTCTGTCAAAATTATCCACATAAATAGTGTCATGTACTTATTTTAAAAAGTTGCTGGTTTTTAAAATAAAATTACAAACCAAAGTTAAGCGCATTTTATATTAGATGCAAGTTTTTAAGAATAAAAATTTCACAAAATTCAAAAAACCTGTAATTATGTTGCTTAAAAAACACGATTTACAGCTTTTAATTTTAAAAAAACCACATCATTTGGAAAGAAACAAACTGCTATTGACTAAAGACTCGCTATAATTAAATCACTTTTTAGTCAACATAAATTTAAACGGGGTATTCCGCATCACCATCGTCAAAATTAACTTTTGCCCATCTAACTCCTCAATTGCAAGCGTCACTTTTTGGCGAGAGTCAATCGGTGTTAACGTTTGGCCATCCAATTCATAAGTTACATTTTCACGCAATCCTGCAAGATTGTAGGTCAATTTATTTTCAGGGGCAAATTCGAAGAAAGTCCCCGTTAAAGTCTCTGTTTTTTTGCCATTTCGGTAGGCTTCTACCAAATCCCAATGTCCTTGCAGGAGTTCGATTGTTTTTTCTTCTGCTGCACCGTCTGCACTACAGGATATAAAAGATAAACTGCCCAAAATAAAGAGCGTAGATAATGTTTTCAAAACGTTCATAGATACTAAGAGTTTTAAATTTAATCTTGACTGCAAAATTAAAAAAGTTTGGCGATATGCGTTACTCTTCCTTATTTTCCAATTCAATTACGGTGATTTCAGGCAAAATACCGACGCGACCAGGATAGCCTAAATAACCAAATCCTCGATTAACATACAGATATTGTTTGCCCTTTTGGTACAGACCAGCCCACTGTTTAAATACATATTTGGCGGGACTCCATTTAATAAACTTGCCTAATTCCAGCCCAAATTGCATCCCATGTGTATGCCCTGAAAACGTAATTGCAATATCTTTAAATCGCTTCAAAACCTGACCATCCCAATGCGTTGGGTCGTGTGAAAGCAATAATTTTAGGTTTGCTTTTTCTGCTCCTTTATAGGCTTTTTCGAGGTCGCCATATTTTGAAAAACGAGGATTTTCAGAATAATTTTCTACGCCAATAATTGCCACTTCTTCGCCATTTATTGGCAACAAACGATTTTCATTTAACAATAAATCCCAGCCCATTTTACGATGAATATTTTTGAGATTTTCCATATTTTGCTCCTTTGCTTGTGGGGATTCCCAATGTACATAATCGCCATAATCATGGTTTCCCAAAATAGAAAACACACCATATTTAGCTTTTATTTTATCAAAAACATCTGTAAAATGCTCCATTTCATTCGCTACATTATTAACCAAATCTCCCGTAAAAAAAACCAAATCTGCTTTCTGTGCATTAATCATATCAATAGCCATTTTGATAGGTTCTTTTGCGGTAAAACTGCCCGAATGAATATCCGAAATTTGCACTATTCTCAATCCTTGCAAGTTTTTCGGTAAATTATTAATCGAAATCGTTTCTTTAAAAACTTTGTACCGATGCCGATTGCGTATCATACCATAAGTCAAGGTCAAAAATGGAATTAATCCAACAGATAATGCCAGACCAGCCACCCATTTGGTGCGGGCGTAACTGAAGCCTTGCGCCCCAGCCAAGTTTTCAAAAATACCCATCGCTAAAAGTCGAGCATCGTCGATTAGCAATACACCACTCACCAAAAATTTCGACAAATATGCGATAATTAGCATCGCTCGCATCATAGATAAAAATGTTAAATTTATTCCTCGCAATCCAGTCAAAAAATAGCCTATTGCCAAGACGACAACCATCATCGGTATCAACCAATAAAAGCTAAGAATCAAGCGAACCATTTCTGGATTCCAATCTTGCAACAATACCTTTAAAGCATCTGCAACATAGAAATCCATTCCAACTAATAGGGCTATAAAAATTATTAATCTCATTGTTGATTTTTTTTTGTGACAATCATAAAACAGTTTTTTGATTATAGAGTTGCCATATTTTTTATTTTTTAAATATGTCCGAGTACTTATCAATAAATATCCCTACCAAAATCTCCTAACAAACTACACATCTCTTATATTTACATTTTTATCACTTGTTAGACTTGTATGCGAATACAAGTAGAAAGTCTATTTTCTTAAAAAGTTGCATTTCGCCCCTTTTTAAAGCAGCATTTTTTACTGAAAATCGTTTGGATTAAACAATCCTTTCAAAATGAAAACGCCACACTTTATTTCAAAAAAATTAATGTTTTTTCATACAATTTATCCTTTGTACAATACACAATTAATGTTAAAAAATATACTCTTATTTGCTGTTTTTGCTGGATTGTTGAGCACTCACTTTTCTTGTAAAGTGACCAATGACGAGGACGCATCCGTTAATATTGACCCCGTTTTTGACCTAATGATGATTGAAGATTTACAAAACAATCGTGAATTGAGTTTTTGGGTTCGGTCTATTGAATTGCAGAATTGTGAAAATTCTACCATTGGTCACAATTTGGAAACAACAACAACGAACATCAATATTACTCTGAATGACATCATATCTCCACCAGACTGTATTATGGGCAATCAAGTAGCTGAAACAGAAATCAAACTTGGGTTTTTACCTCTTGCTCGCGTTTTCAACACCGAATTTGACATCAAAAACACCGTAAAAAATAATGGCCAGCTCACGATTAATCCCGACGCTTACCTGTTAGAATTGGAGTCAATGGATGGGTTTGGTAGTGTAACGGAGAAACTGTACAAGATTTCTGATAATTTAATTTGGGGCTACATTGCTTATAATGACGACGAAGTGGTTGGCGATATTCCTACTAATTTCCAGACAGATTTAGACAATCATACCAATGTAAAGAGCTTGCAAACTGGCTATTATGGACATTTTTCAATTGCGGAAAACGAGCGTCTAAACTTACCACAGCCCCTTGGTTTTGAAAAGGTTATTACTTTTTATTATAACTATTTTGGCGATGATCAAGTACTGATAGATTTGATAGAAAATTATCGAAGTGCAAATAATGAAGAGGATATTAGTTTTAAAATTTTTACTGCGGAAGGGAACGTTTTTTAAGTCTTAATTCAGCTATTCTTTTAGGCTTTAGTCATAAACGAAAAGTAGGTGTTAGGGAGTTGGTAATAAATAACCTACCCGTTATGGCGAAGTAATTTTTTTA
>CAYUNA010000027.1:0-4724 GCA_964445895.1 uncultured Saprospiraceae bacterium
ACATTTATTCGTGACAATAAACCAAAGGAACGCGAACTAAATAACCTTCAAGAACCGAAGGTTATTTAATTCGCGTTCCAAAGGGATTTTGAGAGACACAAAGCGTTTTTTTATAAATAATCTTCTTTCTCGACACCTAACTTTTTCATTCTTGAGACCAATGTTTTATCATTGATTTTTAGCATATTAGCGGCGCCTCCGATACCACTTACCTTCCCACTTGTTCTGCGTAAAGCTTCCAAAATATGATCACGTTGTATTTCCTCCAATGTTTTAAAACGTCCACTATTTTTGGTATCTCTTTCCTTAAATATCATAGAGTCGAGCTTTAATGAATTGCCTTTAGACAAAATAACAGCCCGTTCAATCATGTTTTCCAATTCCCGAATATTACCTGGAAAATCATAGGTCATCAATTTGCCCATTAGACCTGGCGGTATTTCATCAATGCGTTTATTCATCTTTTCAGAAAATCGATTTACAAAATGTTTGACCAATAAAGGCACATCGTCCATGCGTTCTCTCAACGGAATATTGATAATTGGAAAAACATTGAGTCTATAAAATAAGTCTTCTCTAAATTTTCCTTGCGCTACACGTTCCTCCAGATTTCGATTGGTTGCCGCAATCACCCGAACGTCAACTTTTATCGTCTCATTTCCCCCGATTCTTTCAAACTCACCTTCTTGCAAAACACGGAGTAACTGCACCTGCAAATCCAGTGGCAACTCACCCATTTCATCCAGAAAAATTGTCCCCTTATCCGCTATTTCAAACTTACCTTTCTTTTGTTGATAAGCTCCCGTGAATGCTCCTTTTTCATGCCCAAATAACTCGCTTTCAATCAAGTTGGCAGGCAATGCACCACAGTTTATTTTCACCATCGCCCGGTCTTCTCGGTCGCTCAATTGATGGATAGCGCGCGCCAATAATTCCTTCCCCGTCCCTGTTTCTCCAAGTATCAAAACCGTCGCATCCGTATCCGCTACTTGTGATACTTGTTCTAATACTTTTCCGTAATTCTTACTCTTACTAATGATATTACTGAAGCTGTTTTCGACTTGAATTTCTTCTTTTAAAATAATGTTTTCTGTTTCCACTTCGTCCTTGAGTCGCTGAATTTTTTCTAATGCAATTTCCAATCGACTCTCCTTTTGTTTACGTTCCGTGATATTTCGGGCATAAACACATATAATTTCTTGGTCTTCATGGGTGCAAAAAGTAGCGGATACTTCCACCGGGAAAACGGATTTATTTTTGCGGCGATGCAAGCCCTCAAAAATACCGCTTTTCTTTTCTTTTAATTTTTTCCACCGATTTGCCCAATCTTCTTTTTCGTAACTGGCAACAAATCTGAAAACATCTCCACGAGTCAATTCTTCGACAGAATAGCCTAATTCATTACTGGCAGTTTTGTTAGCAAATAAAATATTAGCTGATTCATCCACCCAAAAAACCATATCAGAAGCTGTATCAGCAGTAACGCCAAATACCTGCAGTTGTTGGTCTCGCTGCTTTTTTCGAGATAAATCATGTACAAATACACAACAAATCAACTGATTTTGGTAATCGAGTAGGGTAGCATTGATTTGGACAGGAACGGTTATTCCATTTGCGGTGAGGTGTGTCGATTCACTTTCAAAACGACGTTCTTTGAGTAATTGACTCCAAATCATTTGCCATTTTTCGTCATTTACTCTTGTATCTATATCAACAACTTTTAAGTTTAAAAATTCATTTTTACTATAACCTAACACCTGTGTAGCTTTGTTATTAGCATAAATAAATTGTCCATTTTTATCCGTCCAAAAAATTATTTCATGAGCGTGGTCAATGGAATATTGGGTTAAATACATGTCCTCTGTTCGCCCGCTAATGTTGGACATATCTTGTAGTGTTCCGTATAACTTTAAGGTTTTTTCTTTATTTCTAATAGGATGTACCGTTAAATTCATCCGCACAAAACCGTTTGTTTTTGGTGATTTTAGGGATAATTCTTGTTCAAACGATTGTCCAGATTTTACACTTCCAATCAATTGATTTTGTGCTAAATTCCATTCATTATCTTTAAGTCTTTCTTGCAGTAAAAGTTTTAAATTTTCATAATCGATATTCTCACTCTTACTAATTTCTAACAACTTATACATTTGATCCGTAAATAAAATGTCGTTTTGTTCCAAATCCCATTCCCAACTCCCAATTTTTGAAATTTTAGAAGTAATATTTAGTAAATCCTCGTACCGATTGGGTGGAGATAAATTTTCTACAATACCGCAGCAAATCGCTTCTCCATCAATTTCCATCAGAATACCTCGCATTTTGACAGGATAAATGGTTTCATCGACGGTGATTTGCTCTGTTTCTAAAGAGATTTGCTTTTTATCTAAAAGTTCTATCCATGTTTTTTTCCAACTCATATAGCTGGTATGCGGATTGACTTCAAAAATGGTTGAAGGCGTAAACTTTTCTTTGGAATACCCTAATTCGCGAGCAAACCAGGTATTGACACCCAGTATTTGTCCACTATGATTGAGCCACATCACGCCATGTTGCATGATTTCGGTGGCTGACATGTAGATGTCTAATGGATTATTATTGGATGATTGCATAATATATAGTTCATTTAAGTGTCAAAGCACTTAATAGGAGAAACTCCTTTAGAAGAATGAGTCTTCTAAAATGAATTATTATTATGGAACGAGAAATGAATTTTCTCAGACTATAAAAATAATTACGTGCTTCCAGTCTTTACAGAGTAAAGATGAAAGAAACTAACTAACATATAAATATGGCGATACTGTATATGCTTTTGTGACAATATTTCTAATGAAAAATTTAGAAAATACTCTTAATGGGCCTGAAAAAAATAATTTAAAAACAACGTAATATTTTACGCTGACACCAAAGGTAATAAAATTCTGCAAAGTTGCTTTGTTTTTTGATGAAACTTCATCTTTTTCTGAAATATCATCAGTTAAATTTAGCTGCAATAATGTATAACTTGCTGATTATTAATTTTTTACGGAAGTTGGCACGCGGATTGAAAAGGATATGAACGTCGGTGTGTTGCAAAAAATTATAACACATCATAGTAAAACAAATCTTAATAAATTTCATTAATGCAATCATCTCCATTTAAAATATCAAGAAACGCTAAATCAGCTGTTTCACTTCGTATGATTGAAGTGGAATTAACAGGTTTGGATTCTTTTTATGAAGATGTCAATTGCACACTTGATACTTTATATAGTCTTGCGAAAAATCGAAACTTAATCGTTTCGAAAAGCAAACCAACTAGTTTATACAATACACAAGTTACACTTTGTAAAGTATTGGATGATTTGGTTAAACGTTTGAAGGATTTACACAGTCAATTATTGATTTGTCGTAAATGTGGTAATTTAAAAAATGAGCTTTTTCAACTTTCTCAAGATTTTCAGCAATTGAAAACGGAGATTGACTTGTTTCGAGAAATGCACTTTCGTGTGAAACGAAACTGTATGAGAAACATTCATAACTTTCCTCAATTAACCAAAATGGAAGCTATGAAACTGGCAGCTTAACCCTGGATTATCAATCAAGACAAATAGAATTTATTTTTAAACTAAACGAAGAATCATCTAAAATTTATCTGCCATGACAAGTATTGAATTCCAAGACAACTTGACCCCCATCCGCGATTTATTGTTTGCGTTTGCTCTGAAATTGACGAGAAACCAAGAAGATGCCAAAGACCTGATGCAAGAAACTTTAACTCGTGCTTTTAGCAATTTAGACCGATTTACTGTCGGAACGAATTTTAAGGCATGGATTTCTACAATAATGCGAAATTCTTTTATTAACAATTATCGTAAAAAGAAAACCAGAAATCGTGTCGAAAAGCCGGTTGATGATTTTTTGTTTGCCGTTGAAAGTACCACAATTACTGGTAATGCACACTCAAAAATTATGCAAAAAGAACTAACTAACATGGTTGACCGATTGGAGGATGGTTACAAGACTCCATTTTTAATGTTCTTTCAGGGATATCGATACCAAGAAATTTCTGAACAAATGAATCTTCCAATGGGAACGGTCAAAAGTCGAATTTTCTTCGCTCGAAAAAAACTTAAAGGCATGGTACAAGCACGCTATGGTGCAGTTGATTTTAGACGAGCGTAAGTACTTAAATCTAATTGCCCTGTATCTGGAAAGCGTGGAAATCTTAAAATTTTCGAGCTTCAAAAAGAGTAGTGCGCTTTGCTTAAGACAAAACGAGTGAAATTTGGAGTGATAGATACAACCAGGCATTTAATCAACTTTCTGAAAATTTATCTCAGCATTAACCATAAAAACCCAAATTTTCAATAAGCAAAACCCCCTTAATAAAACGTCTCGAAAGCAAAGTACTCCTTTTAATCATTTGAAAGCAAATACCTTTTCTCTAAACACCCGAAGTGAATACTCTATTGGTGATGCTTTGCATTATTTTTAGATTATCGCAAGAGGGTATATTAAAAAGTCTCGTTCCAATGAACCTAAAGTGTTGACTGTAATATTTAAAGTTTGCTGAATATCCTCTTTCGACCGATTTGTTCGGACCAAATTTCAGACAAACGACCCACTCTCGACCGATTCGTTCGGCATTTATGACAGCAATAACTTTTATTTCAGGAACGGACTTTTTTCTGAATTTTAGATGAACAAAAAGTCTGTTCATTCTTTATAAATATACCTTGAAATCA
>CAYUNA010000027.1:4824-7446 GCA_964445895.1 uncultured Saprospiraceae bacterium
AAACCAAAAGTTCTTACATTACTCTATCTGGCTGATAAAAAGTGTGGGGGTTGCAATTTTTCTTACCTTATAACTTGCACCCCTACTTTTTCTTTTTCTCTGCTTTAGTCTAAATGGTTAGAAGATAGAAAATGTGAAAAATTATACGGATTTAGTGGTGAACAACCAGCGCAGCCGGCGGTCAAGAGACTATCGGCTGTTTTTTTTGTCAAAAATTAGATTTAAATTTACAAAAAACCATATTTATTTCGGTTTCATTAAAAATAACACCAATTTGCTATCATTTTTTAAAAAAAATGCAAAACCTTCCCTTAACTTTTCTGTTCTCCAAGTGGACATGCATTCACATTTAATTCCTGGCATTGATGACGGTGCAAAAACTGTTGAAAAATCGGTTACTTACATCAAAGCATTACAAGAATTGGGGTTTAAAAAGATAATCACCACGCCTCACATTATGGGCGAGTATTATCCCAATACACCAGCGACTATTCTTGCGGGGTTAGAGCAATTAAAAATTGCGTTGGCAAAGGAAAATATAACTCTTCCAATCACGGTTGCAGCCGAATATTTCGTAGATGATTTTTTTGTTGATTTGTTAGATACAGAGGCTCCACTTTTGACTTTGCCAAACAATCAGCTGTTAATTGAGTTTTCCACTTTTGCCCCTCCTGCTAATTTTCAAGAAATTCTTTTTCGCTTGAAAACAATGGGATATCAACCTATTTTAGCACATCCTGAACGGTATGTCTATTATGCTAATCAGGTGGAAGTTTTTCAAGATTTTAAGTCAAAAGGATGTGCATTACAAGTGAACCTGCTGTCTCTAATTGGCCATTATGGAGGATTACAGAAAAAGTTAGCTCATCAGTTGTTGAAGGCGAGACTTATTGATTATGCAGGAACGGATTTGCATCATGGCGGACATATTGAAGAGTTAAAAAAAATGTTGAAAAATAGACATGTGCAAAAACTATTAATGGATTATCAATTTAAAAATAGGTTGCTGTGGAAATGATTTTCATTTATAATAGCTTGGTTATTAGGGTTATATGATTTTTTCATAATAAAAAAACAGTTAATTTCAAAAATAATGTAAAAAAAAAGAAACTTGATACGTCCATTTTTGAAAACGAACCGTATATATAATTAGTGCAGCATGAAGGAAATATAGTTGAACAAATAATTTACTTATCCTTTTTACTGGCATCAAACAAATCCTAAATTGGGCATTTCGCTCAAAATATATTATTTTCTAACCATTATCTTTTACTGATAGACAACCTTATTATTCTTTTAAGATGATTACTTTTTTTTATGCAAAAGTAGACGTCTTGGTTGTTTTTTAAAAAAATTTACCATGCAAAAAAAGAGACTTACCTCTACCTTTTCTCTAAGAGGATTATTCCTCAAAGGCGCATTATTTTGTGGCCTTGCTTTTTTCTCTGCTTTTACTTTGTCCGCACAATGCGATGATGTAAATGGCGGAAGCCTCACTTTTACAAATGGAGACACTGAAACGGTCATCATTGTGGATGGAAACGCAGATATGCTATCCTTTCAAACTGATGTAGATGCAGCTGCAAACAACCATGATTTTACTTATGTAGTTACTGACGGTGCTGGCGGAATCTTAGGTATTCCTCCTGGCAATACAGTAGATTTTGACCCTGCGGGTTTAGGTCTTTGTAAAGTATATGGACTTTCTTACACTGGTAGCTTGAATATTGCTATGGGTGATGACTTGTTTAGTGGCAATGATTTAAGTACAGAATGTTTTGACCTTTCAGCTAATAGTTTAAAAGTCCAAAGAGTCGAAGACCAAGCAACTGAAAACACTTTATTCGCCTCCTCAGGTACAAGCGGATTTATTGGTGTTTTTTCTATTTTAGTTGACGGTTCTGTTATCCAAGAGGACGAAGTAGAAACACCAGCATTAGATGCAGATGGTATCGCTTATGATGAAGCCAATGACAAATTATACCAATTGAGTAGAAATTTCAATCGAGTATATGAATTTAGCAATTTTAGCACTGACCCAACGTTGACAGCTACTTCTGGTTCTAACGAGTTTACAAATGGGCGTGAAATCGCAGTCGTTGGTAGTAAAATAGTTGTGGCACAAGATGCAAACGCTGCGAATGGCGACCAAAATCGATTTTACATTTACAATATTAATAGCGGTTCATTAGACTTAGAAAAAATCTACGATGCAGACATCAATCTTTGGGGAATCCATGCTAATGGAAACCAATTGTTTGCCGTTCAAGATAATTCTAGTAATGTAGCTATTTATGACGATTTTTTCAATCAACCTGCAGGCGCAGTGACGCCGACAGCAGTTGTTGCTATTGAAAATTTGGTACGTACACACGGTATTACTTACGACCCAGAAGAAGACAAAATGTTTTTGACAGATGTTGGAGATGCGGGTAGTGCTACGGATGGTGCAATTATCGTTGTTGCAAACTGGTCAGCAGCAAGTGCAGATGGTGTGGTTGATGCAAGTGAACAAATCCGAGTTGGTGGTGCTGCAAGTCTTTTAGGTAATCCTGTGGATATTGCTATTGATAAAGCGAACAACCGAGTTTATGTAGCCGAACGTGCTAACGGTGGTGGACG
>CAYUNA010000027.1:7546-16622 GCA_964445895.1 uncultured Saprospiraceae bacterium
GCAGGTCACTCTTTCACATACGTAGTGACAGATGATGCAGGTATGGTATTGGGTGTTCCTCCGGGTAACATGGTAGATTTTGACCCAGCAGGCGTTGGTGCTTGTGGAGTATACGGTTTGTCTTATACTGGTAACTTGACGGTTGCGATGGGTGATGACTTATTTGGCGGACAACCATTGAGTGATGATTGTTTTGAATTGTCTTCAAACTCAATCGTGGTTAATCGTATTGATCCTTCTAACACAGAAGGTCTATTGTTTGCTTCTTCTAACAACCAAGGTGTAGTTGGTTTATTCAACCTATTGGAAAATGGTGCAGTATTGAAAGATGCTTTCACCGCATCAGGTATGGATGCAGATGGTATTCACTATGATGTAGATGCAGATGTACTTTACCAATTAGACCGTACGAACAAC
Source organism: uncultured Saprospiraceae bacterium (assembly GCA_964445895.1). Lineage (GTDB taxonomy): Bacteria > Bacteroidota > Bacteroidia > Chitinophagales > Saprospiraceae > CAYUNA01. Next base: position 7,964 of record CAYUNA010000027.1, read on the forward strand.
GTAATTGTTGCGTACAGTGATGTCAATGCTTCTTTGGCAGCTGGCAACATGCCAATGGTAACTGCAACTTCTTCTGCGGACGACTTTATGAATGGTCGTGAAATTGCAGTGAGCGGTAGCAAATTAGTCGTTGCAGATGATGGCGATAATAATTTTGTAGTTTATGATATTTCTCCAACTGCTATTACTTTAGATAAAGTTTTGAATGCAGACATTAACCTTTGGGGCATTCAATTCAATGGTGATCAACTAATCGCTATCGAAGATAACTCTGAAAATGTTGCAGTTTATGACGATTTCTTGAATCAGCCAGCAGGCGCAATTGCGGCAACCGCTTCTATTGCGATTGAAGGAATGGTTCGAACGCACGGTTTGACTTACGATGCTGAAGATGACTATATGTTATTGACTGACGTTGGTGAAGCAAGTAGCGCAACAGACGGTGCTTTATTCGCAATTAATAACTGGACAGCAGCAAGTTCTGATGGTATAGTAGATGCATCAGAAGCAGTACGAGTAGGCGGTGCAGCAAGTTTCTTAGGAAATCCAGTTGACGTAGCTTATGACAAAGCCAACCGACGAGTATATATTGCCGAACGTGCAAACGGTGGTGGACGTATTCTTGGTTTTAAACAACCTTCTGTAACAAGTTCTATTTCGCCAGCTTACAATGCTTTGTTTGCAGGTGCATCAGCAGTGAACTTTGTGACTGCTCCAGCTCCAGTTGCTCCTTGTGCGTTCGTAATGGGTGGTACAGTTGCGTTGACAGATGGCAACACTGAAGTAACGACTATCAATGATGGTGAAGCAGATTTATTGTCTTTCACCTCTTCAATTGACCCAGTAGCGGCAGGTCACTCTTTCACTTATGTTGTGACAGATGACGCAGGTATGGTATTGGGTGTTCCTCCGGGTAACATGGTAGATTTTGACCCAGCAGGCGTTGGTGCTTGTGGAGTATACGGTTTGTCTTATACTGGTAACTTGACGGTTGCGATGGGTGATGACTTATTTGGCGGACAACCATTGAGTGATGATTGTTTTGAATTGTCTTCAAACTCAATCGTGGTTAATCGTATTGATGCACAACCTGTAGATGCAACAGTTTATGTATCCTCAAACAATCGAACGCAAATTGGTACTTATAATGTATTGGAAGACGGTACAGTAGTAGCAGGAAGCTTTGATTTAGGTGCAGCAATGGATTCTGATGGTGTTCACTACGATAAAGACAACGATGTATTGTATCAAGTAAACCGTACTGATAACGTGGTTAATCTTTATACCAATGTCAGTACTAACCCTACTTTGGCAGCAGTTTCATCATCAGACTTTGGCAACGGACGTGGTATCGCAGTTAGCGATGGCAAATTAGTTGTTGCAGATGATGACGATAACAATTTTGTTGTCTATGACGTTACACCAACTTCAATTACGCTTGATAAGATTTACAACGCAGACATCAACCTTTGGGGTATTCATATTGATGGTGACCGAATGATTGCGATTGCTGATAATACTGGTGATGTAGCGATTTACGATGCTTTCTTTAATCAACCAGCTGGTGCAATTATACCGACAGCTACAGTTACGATTGAAGGATTAGTACGAACACACGGCTTGGATTACGACGCAGCTGACGATATGTTGATTTTGACCGACGTTGGAGAAGCAAGTAGTGCAACAGACGGTGCTTTAATAGTTGTCCGTGACTTTGCAGTAGCGGCGGCTGACGGTACCGTTGACGCAAGCGAACAAGCACGTGCAGAAGGTGGTGCATCTTTTTTGGGTAACCCAGTAGATGTCGCATTAGACAAGCAAAACAAGCGCATTTATGTGGCTGAACGTGCAAATGGTGGCGGACGATTGTTAGGTTTCAATACACCTTTGTTAACGGGAGGTATTGCGCCTTTCTACAATACTTTGTATGCAGGTGCAGCATCTGTTTTCATTCCTGAGGGTGACTGTGATTTCTTGACTGGTGGTGCAGTAACTTTTGATGATGGCACAACTGAAATTGACATTACCGTAAATGATGGTATTCCAGATGTTTTGTTTTTTGTAACTGACGTTGATGCAGCATTAGGTGGCTACTCTCAAACCTTTGTGGTAACAGATGGTTTTGCAGGTAACGTATTAGGCATACCTGGTGGTAACTCTGTTGACTTTGAGGGTTCAGGAGATGGAGAATGTCGAGTGTACAATGTTTCTTACACAGGTAATTTGATGTTATCAATGGGCGACAACTTGTTTTTCGATGAGATTAGTGACGGATGTAGCGCTATTTCAAGTAATTTCTTGTTGACGAACCGCATGGAAAACTTAGTTGGTAACGGTGGCGTAAATGGAACAACAGCGAATAGCATTGCTCAAGTTTACCCAACGCCGGTTAGCAATATCTTGAATGTCGTAATTGAAAGTGAAGTTGAGCAAAACAGTGTACTTTACATTTACGATGCAGCAGGTAACCGAATTTCGCAAGATAAAGTAGATTTGTTTATCGGTCAAAACCGTTTGACAATCGACGTGGCTACATTTGATAATGGCATGTATTTCTTACAATTGCCAGGTTCAAATGAGATGACGAAGTTTATCAAATTGCGTAATTAATAATTAATTAAATTGGTTGATTAATCAACTGATTTATTTGTTTTAAAATGCTGAATAAAAAGGGCAACAGTGGAGACGCTGTTGCCTTTTTTGCGTTATATCAAAACCTTCAGGTTAGCTGCTTCAATTTATCCTAAATCCGCTCAAAATATCGCCGCCGTTCCCAATCCGTTACCGCCTTCTCATACGTCAATTGTTCCATTTTAAAATGATGTGCATAATGTGTTTGTACTTCCTTTCCAAATGCTTTTTTTACAAAATCACTATTTGAAAAAAGCGTTGTAGCTTCTGTTAAATTCGCTGGAATCTTAGGCACATTTTCCGAATCATACACATTCCCCGCAAAAATAGCAGGAGGTAAAATCTTTTCCCGAATGCCAGCTAGCCCACAAGCCAGCGAAGCCGCAAATGCCAAATAAGGATTGCAATCTGCTCCCGGAATCCGACACTCAATTCGCAAACTTTCGCCTTTACCAACCACTCGAAAACCCGCCGTGCGATTGTCATAACTCCAAGCTAATTTCGTTGGTGCCCAGGATTCATCTTGATAGCGTTTGTAAGAATTGACCGTCGGCGCATAAAAGGGCATAATTTCCCTAACATATTTAATCCAACCCCCTAAAAAATGCTGGAAAATAGTTGATCCCTGCACCAATCCAATTTTCTTTTTACCCGCAAACGCATTTTTCCCATCCTTCCATAAGCTCAGGTGTAAATGACAACTTGACCCCGCCTGTTCCTCGTGATATTTTGCCATAAAAGTCACCGATAAACCCATTGAATCCGCCAATTCTTTCAGACATTGCTTAAACACAATATGGCGGTCTGCCATTTCCAAAACTGCTGCATATTCAATATTCAATTCATGTTGCCCAAGTCCCCATTCTCCCTTAGAGTTTTCGACAGGTACACCCGATTTTTTCAAATGCTTCCGTGCTGCCGCATGAAAAGGTTCCGTCCTCGTTCCTTGCAAAATATGATAATCTTCCAAATACCAGCCAACGGGTTTTAGCTCGTGAAAATTCTTCTCAAAAGCCGTTCGATAGGAATTTTCAAATAGGTAATATTCTAATTCAGAAGCACCCATTGCCTCGTAACCTGCCTGTGTTAAAACCTGCAATTGTTGCCGCAAAATCGACCTCGGTGCGATAGATAGGGCAGTGTGTGTCGCTTCATTTTCCACATCACAGAAAACGATGGCTGTTTTCTTTAACCAACCTGCCATTCGCAGCGTATTAAAGTCAGGCACTAAATGAAAATCACCATAGCCCTGCGACCAGTTTGCCGATTGAAAACCTTCCACGGGCATCATTTCCATATCTGTCGTCAAGAGGTAATTGCAGCTATGCGTCCCATTTTTAACCGTCGATTTTAAAAAGAAATCAGCATCAAATCGTTTACCCACCAATCGCCCATAATGGTCGGTGAAGGCAACGATAATGGTTTCGATTTTGAATTTAGCGACTTTTTTTCTGAGTTTTTTTAAGGAGAGTTTGCCTTGAATTTTCAAATTATTTTGTCTTTAATTCATAAACGAAAAAATCGTCTACGTGTAATATTTCTTTTTGTAAATAGGGTTTAATTTTCGGTGATTTATCTATTTTCCTTGAGTTAGAAATAAGCACTGTTGCTCCATTTTTGATAAATCGTTTTAATGCTTTTTCCGTTAGATTATCATTAAAAAAAGTCCAACCCTTCCTATTAAGATAATAGTAGAAAATCGCTTCTGAAGGGTCGTTTCCACAAACAATCAAAGCATCTTTTGGTAAGACCTGCTCAAATTGTTGTTGATGTACTTGCAAGGTATCAGTATTTTTGAATTCCCAACGATAATTAATTCGTAAATAGGCAGTTAAGGGAACGATTAAAATAGAAGCCATTAACAATAATCTTGCTAATTTATGGTTCATTCTTATTAAAAAGCGACTACCAAATCCAATAGTTAAGGCAATCATCGGCAAAACGGGCATGAAGTAATAGTCGTGAACTTTTCCGATAACATTTATTTCAAATAGAAAATATAGAGCAAATATCCCAAACCATGCAAGAAAAGGATAGACTACTTTTTTCTCAAACATTTTCTTTTTAAAGAAATAATAAACACCGAAGCTAAATGGAATCAACGCTCCATAGTTTACTAAATTCTCAGGAAGGGTAGAAATTAAATGGTGTAAAAAATAGTCGATTGCTCGTGAAAACTCACTATCACTGCCAAAAATCCCTTTAACTACAGGATTGCTTCCCCATGTAGGAATAGCTATAATATACCAAATCAACGGGAATACTTGCCAAAGTGAAATTAAAAGAAGCGATTCTATCGTCTTTTTTGTGAATAGTTCACTTCTTTTTGAGTTGATAAGTATATAGGTTATTGGAAAAATGAGGTATAAAATGAAGGGTAATTTGGCAGCAGTAGAAAGCATAAACAAGAGTCCTGAAATAATTAATAAACCTGTCCTATAGTTCTTTATGCTTATTAAAAAGGTTGTTAATGCCCAGATACCTGCACAAAGTGCAAAATTATCTGGCATAGGGCAAACGGTAAAATAATAAATAGTCGGTGCAAAACTAAAAAACCAACTTCCAATTGCTGCAATTATCTTGTCTTTGAATACAGTTTTCAGTAAATAGAAAATTCCAATAGTTGATAAAATCCCCAACAATAAGCTTAAAGTCCGAGTTATCCTGAGGTCGTCAGAGTTGGTTAATTTATGAACGCCAGCGAATAGCCATTGCATAATTGGAAATTCCATTCTAAAAATACCATCGCCTGCCCCTCGATTATCTCGTCTTGGATTTAAAATATTGAAATCTTCTTCCGCAAAATTTTGAATAGTATTTTGGGTGAAACATTGTCTTTGTGAGTGCATGCTTTGGATGTTCACCTGGAATGCGGGAAGGTGCAGCAGTGTGTACAAAAGCAACCAGAACAAAAATGCAAATTTGAGATAACTCTGTTTCATTTCAATAAAAACTGTATAGATGGGTGAATTTTCAAAAGTCATTTACTTTAGCCGAGATTTCGTTATGCGCCTACGTCTCCCTTTAGAAACTTCTCGTGGCGATTCGAATATTAGACAATGGGCTAAAGATTTTCGCCACGAAATATACGAAATGCGTAACGTCAGTAAATTATTAGAATCTGTCATTCCATGCCCTCAATCATCACCCCCAAAATCTCCGCCGCTGCCGTCGAAATCACCGTCCCAGGTCCAAACACGCCAACCACGCCGGCATCAAACAAAAATTGATAATCCTTTTCTGGAATTACGCCTCCCGTAATCACCATAATGTCTTCACGACCAAGTACTTTCAAAGCCTCAATCGTCTGTGGAACGAGTGTTTTATGTCCTGCCGCTAAAGACGAAATGCCAAGAATATGCACATCATTTTCCGCCGCCTGTCGTGCTGCTTCCTCGGGCGTCTGAAACAATGGTCCAACATCCACATCGAAGCCAATATCTGCAAAACTCGTCGCAATCACCTTTGCCCCTCGGTCGTGTCCGTCCTGCCCTAATTTAGCGACCATAATTCGCGGACGGCGACCTTCCAATTTCGCAAATTTATCAGATAAATCCCGGGCTTTTTGAAAGTCTTCGTTTTTAGCAATTTCATTCATGTACGCACCTTTGACGGTTTTTGTATTGGCTTTGTAGCGCCCAAAATGCACTTCGAGCGCATCCGAAATTTCGCCCAAAGTAGCTCGCAATCGTGCTGCTTCAATCGCTGCTGCCAACAAATTCCCTTCCGACCCTGCGACCTTTTCCAGGTTTTTTAAAGCTGCTTGTACAGCGGCTTCATCCCGATTGGCTTTGGTAGATTGAATGCGCTCAATTTGTGATTTTCGCACGGCAGAATTGTCAACTTCGAGCGTATCCAATTGAGCTTGTTCGTCGTCATTTTGAAAAATATTGACGCCTACAATTTTATCTAAACCACTGTCAATTCGGGCTTGTTTTCGTGCTGCTGCTTCCTCAATGCGCAATTTGGGTAAACCATTTTCAATCGCCTTTGCCATGCCACCCAATGCCTCGACTTCCTCAATCAACGCCCATGCTTTTTCGGCAATTTCTTTCGTCAAATATTCCACATAATACGAGCCGCCCCAAGGGTCAACCGCCTTCGTAATGTCTGTTTCTTGTTGTAGATATTTCTGCGTATCTCGCGCTATTTTAGCTGAAAAATCAGTGGGTAAAGCAATCGCTTCATCCAATGAATTGGTGTGCAGGGACTGCGTTCCACCCAAGGTTGCCGCCATTGCCTCAACAGCCGTTCGGGCAATATTATTAAACGGGTCTTGCGCCGTCAGACTCCAGCCAGACGTCTGACAATGCGTTCGTAAAGACAAGGATTTTGGATTGGTTGGGTTAAATTGCTGAACGATTTTTGCCCACAACATCCTTGCTGCCCGCATCTTCGCAATTTCCATAAAATGATTCATGCCAATGCCCCAAAAGAAGGACAGCCGTGGCGCAAAATCATCAATTTTCAACCCTGCTTTCAGTCCCGTTCGAATGTATTCCAAACCATCTGCCAAAGTATAAGCCAACTCAATATCCGCCGATGCACCCGCTTCGTGCATGTGATAGCCACTAATCGAAATCGAGTTGAATTTTGGAATATTTTGAGAGGTATATTCAAAAATATCACCGATGATGCGCATAGACGGTTGTGGCGGATAAATGTATGTATTCCGCACCATGAATTCCTTTAAAATATCATTTTGAATCGTGCCACTCAATTTCGATTGGTCAACGCCTTGCTCTTCTGCGGCTACAATATAAAATGCCATGATTGGCAAAACAGCTCCATTCATTGTCATCGAAACTGACATCTTATCCAACGGGATTTGGTCAAATAAGACCTTCATATCTTCTACTGAATCAATCGCTACACCTGCCATCCCAACATCACCCGTTACGCGTGGGTGGTCAGAATCATAGCCTCGATGTGTTGCTAAATCAAAGGCAACAGAGAGTCCTTTTTGCCCCTGTGCGAGATTTCGACGATAGAAGGCATTACTTTTTTCTGCCGTCGAAAAACCTGCGTATTGCCGAATCGTCCACGGGCGCACGGCGTACATGGAACTGTATGGACCGCGCAGATTGGGCGCGATGCCTGCTACGAAATTGAGGTGCTCAAAATTTTTAATCGTCGCTGCGGAGAGGGTGGCGGGGACGGGGATGTTTTCGGGTGTTGACCACGTTTTTTTAGCCTCGACTTTGGGTTGAGGGCTTCTTTTGAAGGGGATGGATTTGAAATTTGGTTGTTTCATTATAATATTTTTATTTCATAGTTAAGTACCCATTCAAAGAGACTTTTTTCATTAAAATTAATTTCAAAATACTCAATATAGTTGCCTTTATCTACTTCGAATACCCAATCTTTTTCTGTGTTAAATTTTCCTTTTAAAACTGGAAAGAGCTGATTTTCAATAAATTTAATAGCTTCTTTTTCTATCATAGAATTTGAATTTCTATGAAAGCCCCATGACCCATTCACATTAAAGATTTGTTTATGCTCAATGTCAGCCGAAAAATAAAATGCCCCGCTAACATAACCATAAGGGGTTTCAAAGGATAGACTAATGTTATCATCAAAACATAAGTAATCAATTATGGCATTTGAGTAACTTTGAAACTGACCATTTGGGTCATGTCTGAATGAAAGGGTTGAGTCTAAATGCTCGATTTTCTTTCCTATTGTCAGGATTGGTTTTCCTTTGAAAAAAAGACTAATTGGTTCGTATTTTTTATTTGGATGAAAATTTTTGATTTGGAAAACAGCATCAATTTGCTTTGAAATATCATCTTCGGCCTGATTTGAGCAAGAACAGAGAGTCAGAATAATAAAAATGCAAAATTTGAAGTGAATGAACTGCTTCATAAATTTAGTCGTTTTCTACTTTTTCCCTAAATTCTTTTATCCCAATCACCTCCACCTTCGGAAAATCAATCTTTTTCAAAACTTTAAAGTCCTTATCGTGAGATACAATATAAGTACATGACTCTATTTATCTGGATATTTTGACAGGATGTTTTTCCGCTAT
>CAYUNA010000028.1:0-16616 GCA_964445895.1 uncultured Saprospiraceae bacterium
GATATAATGAGCATTTTCAAAGTGAAAAATGAGAACAAAATATCCTCTCAAAAATGTTAAGTTATTTACTTCGCGTTCCTAAGACCAGAGGGGAGATTGGCAAAGGTAAGAAGAAACTCGTTTTTGATGAAATTTTTTGAAATAATGTAATAAAGGGTGCAAAAATTTAGCCAGAAATGAGGTGATGCAGGCGGATAAAAAAGAGATAGTTCAATTAAGCGTGTTACTTCAAATAACGCTCTTAATTTAGCTTCTGTTAATACAGAATCATCTTTAAAATTCTGATTTTCAATGACTTGAAAAATTCAAAACACGTTAACTACCGAATATAAATTGTATTCGCGTCCTTTAAATTTTCTTCTGTCCGCGTTATCAACTTCACTACCGTCAAATCCAACCCTTCCTTTTCATTTTGAAATTTGTCAATGTTGATTTTTAATATGTACTTTTCATCCACCAAATATTCATCGTAATCGGCGTGAATGACTTCCTCATTTAGTAAGAAAATTACGGGATTATCCGACAATTTGGTGTATTTTTTTTTCAAAGCATTGAGAGAGATAAAACTCGGTTGATAACCATCTTTTGTAGTTATTAGAATCGCTCCTTTATAAACCATTCCATTCATTTCTCTTGACTCTCTTTCGACTCTTATTTCTTGAATATAATCAACACCAATAGTCTTTATGGCTTGGTATGGAACCAACTTTTTATTGATATACAAAGCTGGTTGATGCTGTTCTTGCTGGTTATTTGAATGAAATACTGCCGGAATCGTATCGTTGGCTGAATAAGTTTGCTTTTCCGAGATTTGAATACCGCTTAGTGTACTCTGATTGATTTGAGAGAAGCTGATTGTTGCATTTAATAATACGAGAAAGCAGAGAATTGTTTTCATAACTTTTTGTGATAAATTTTACTCGAACTGATATTTTTTGATAATCTGATGTTGCACACCTGATAGGTTCTAAATAAAGCGATATCCGCGAATTAACCGAGATAAATCCCTCCACTAATCCGTCATAAAAGACCGTTGAATCAACAAATTAACCCAGTTGTCTTCACTGACGGCCATCATCGTAAATTGATAGGCTTGATTTGGTTCAAGCATCGGCGTAGATAGTGTATCGGTAATGTTTAGAACTACATTATCCAGGTCATAAAAAGTAAACATTTTATCAATGGTATATGTTCCTGAAATCAAATTGCCATCGGCGTCAGAAATTACCTGAAAGTAGATGACATTTTCTTGAATAGTTCCATCTTCCCAGTTAAATGTAGGATTGATTCCATTGTCTATTATCGTAACCAAGTTTGGATTGACTTCTGTGGGTTTGATATTCGTTTTCTGTCTAATCGGGGAACAAACGTGCAGTTTTCCAGGCGTTTTATAAGTAACAATTCCAATGTGTTCTCCTGTAAAGGCAGTATTGTTAAATTTCCAAAGATAACCATTGAAAACAGGCTCACTATCCAAATCTTTCAAGACGTATTTTGAAAAATCTAAAGAATCTGCCACGTTTTCTGCTTCAAAATAACGAAAGTCCGTAGCATTCACTATTGGATAGAAAAACACAGAAGTGGGTTCGTTGGGGATATTAAATAATCCCCCTTCTTTGCCACCCGCACAGGCGATGAGGTCAGCTAACTCTAATGAATTATTCAGCTCTATGTATTCAGCTAAGGTTTCCTCGTTCAAAGACATATTATCATCTTCGTTACAAGAAAAAATAGCTATCGTGAGACACAAGAAAATGTATTTTCTCATCTTTTATATTTATCAATTTTTAAAATGCAGCGATTAAGTACTCGGACATATTTGGGCGGTGTATCAAAAGTAATGCTATTTGTTCTTTTTTTATCCTCAGTCCGTCCGCACCACGAGAGGACTAGTTGTAGAGGGAACAATCCATGGTGCGTGCGGACAGAAATTGGCTATAGAAGAGCATTACATTTGATGCACTGCCCTTATTTGTTACCCAACTGAATCTGCAAATTTAAAACATTTACCTATATATAATAGTTTGGTGGTTTAACATAAAGAGAGGGCAATCGATAGGAAGAAGACATTTTTTTTAGCGTTGAAATCATCGTGTTTTGAAATTTTAGGGTTCAAAACAGACAAATAAAATCAGAACAAATAGTCCGTATGGAGACAAGGGGGTCGTGAACTAATCTTCTATTTAAATGTTTAAACATTAAACGAATAAACAGAATAAATAAACATCAGATTTTATCAAAACTTGGTGTTCACTAACAAATATTTATATGCTTAATTTTACACGTAACTTTTAATTTTATCACACATTAAATTTAGATTAGATGAAAACTTTCGCAATATTTCTTTTCGTTTTGACAACCATATCTTTGAATGCTCAATTTGAGTCTAATTGGCGACATGTAGGAGCATCTGGCTTTGAAAACGTTTGGCTTGGAGGTACGCCTGGACAGGAAACCAATTGGGACAATCCAAGAAACTGGTCAGAAAATCGAGTGCCAGATGAAGATTCTTGGGTCATTGTCCAAAACCTAAATACAGGTCACCATGCTTTCCCAATTATCAATTCGGAAGTGATTATTTCAGGCATTGAAGTACATGCTGGAGCATCACTAAAAGTCGCTGCTGCTGGAGAATTAATCATTGATGGTGAATATGCCAATAATTACGGTATTTTGAATTATGGAGACGTGATCAATGAAGGGCGAATTTCCATTTTTAATACGGCGCTTTGTCCTGTTTTAGATGAGCGAAACAAGATTCAAAATTTGGGTGCTGTTGCCCTTTTAGATGACACAAAAGACGCAGAATGTCTGGTGACAAAAGAATAAAATGACGAGGCTTGCTTATTACACTGTGTAAAAGTCATTTTTCGAAGGGTAGATTTGGGGCGAGATTGATTGAGTTTTCCGACGTAAAACTCAATAAATCTCGCCCCTAAAACCCCAAAGGCGAGGCGGCTTTAGCAGCCGAGCAAAACCTAAAAAAGTTTTTACATACTGTACTTGTCTCCTATGGTATGCACACATCTCAACGTGGTTATTACTTTTATGATTTTTCAATCACAATTCGGTTCTTTAACCTTTTTCTATCCGCCCGCACCTCGGACAGAAATCGGCCATAGAAAAGTATTACATTTGATGCACAGCTAAATTCTTTTCCCTAAACAAATACATTCAACACCATAATCACACTTAACGCCACCAAACCCAAAATTCCCGTCATCACTGTCCAACTCCGTAAAGTCTGCATTTCCGTCAAACCGAGGTAACGATTGACCAACCAGAACCCACTATCATTAACGTGCGAAAAACTACTCGCTCCAGCCGCAATACTCAAAACGATTAACGCCAGTTGCATTTCTGAAAAGATTATATTTTCTAAAATCGGCGCCATAATTCCTGCTGCGGTAATCATCGCCACCGTTGCCGAACCTTGCAAAACCCGAACAATCAATGCGAGGATAAATGCTAGCAAAATCGGCATCAAATTGTATTGAATCATTTGTTCGGCAAGCATCACACCCGCGCCACTTACGACCAACATTTGCTTAAAAACACCACCCGCACCAGTAATTAAAATAATGATACCCGCAGGCGCAAGAGCTTTCATCGAAATCTCCTGTAGCGCAGACCTTGTCACGCCGTATCGCACTGCTAAAAAGTACATTGCCAATAAGGTACTAATGATTAATGCCACGAAAGGATGTCCGATAAAACCCAATAATTGTAGATAATAATCGTCGGTTTCGCCATAGTACGCTTTGGTCGCGGTGTTTAATAAAATCAAAACGATGGGCAATAAAATCAATCCAAAAATTAATAAGATGGAGGGTGCAGTATCGGTTTTTAACCGTTTGACAGGCTCAAATTCTACATTTGGAACGGGGACGAATATTTGTTTTGAAATGTACTTTCCAAAAATTAAACCCGCTACAATTGTGGTCGGAATCCCTACGATGAACCCGAATAAAATAATCCATCCCAAATCTGCCTTGACGATATCTGCTACGGCAATTGGTCCAGGCGTCGGTGGAATGAATGCATGCGTCACCGCCAAACTCGCCAATAACGGAATGCCAAAAAACAGCAAGGATTTTCCGGTTTTCTTTTGCAACGCATACAAAACAGGTACTAAAATGATGAAAGCCACATCAAAAAATACAGGAATGGCAATTAAAAAACCAGATAACGATAAAGCGATTGGTGAGCGTTCGATACCGAATTTTTTGAGTAGAAATTGGGAGAGTTGCTCCGTCGCGCCGCTATGTTCCAAAATTGCGCCGAATATCGCACCTAAGCCTACAATTGTCGCCACAAATCCGAGCGTGTTGCCCATGCCATCGGTGATGGTTTTTAGAATTTCTTCAAATGGCATTCCTGTAAACAAACCGACGCAGATACTCGCAATCAGCAAGGAAATAAAGGCATTTAGGCGCACTGCCAATACTAAAATCAATAAAACAGTGACGCCTCCAAGGAAGGCGAATAGTAGTTGGTAATCCATTTTGAATCAAGATTATACCTGGTTGTCAGGAAGCAAAAAAACTAAACATGCTCTGACCACATTTTAAATAAAATAAGGTGCAAATTTAAAAAAATCACTCCCATTCCGTATGCACAGCTTCCTCTCGATTGTCTAATCGGCGGTAAGTATGTGCGCCAAAAAAATCGCGTTGAGCTTGAATTAAATTAATGGCTAAATAATTGGTATGCAACGATTTATAATAATTTAATGCTGCTGAAATTGCTGGAATAGCAATATCTGTTTCGCTAATTTGACCGACAATTGCTTTGGCATTGGGCAACAACTCCTCTATTTTTTCTCGAAAAATCGGGATGGCAAATAAATGTTCCGCATCAGGTTGATGGTCAAAAGCATCAATTACCACTTTCAACATTTCAGAACGAATGATGCAGCCGCCGCGCCAAATTTGTGCTAAGTCTGCCATTTTAAAAGTCCAATTGTATTTTTTAGCCGCTTGCCGAATTAAGTAAAAACCTTCTGCCAAAGCAATCAGGCGAGCGAATAAAATTGCATTTTTAAATACCACTTTATCTAATGAATTCGCTGTTGACATTGGCTCATTTTTTCCATCAGTAAGTTTTTCGCGTAATACCTTTTTGCTCGACAAAATTCGTTCATTCATCGCTGATGTAATCGTGGGGGCAGGCACACCGAGGTCGAGGGCTTCTTTGGTTGTCCAAAGCCCTGTGCCTTTGTGCCCCGCTACATCGAGGATTTGTTCTAAAAGACTATTACCATCTTGTTTTTTTCTTAAAATTTGAATGGTAATTTCTAATAAATAACTTTGGTGCAACGAGTCATTCCATTCCGCAAAAATATCTGCTAAGTCTGGGTTGTTTTTAGTTAAAAATTGTTTTCCAACAGCATAAGCCTCACTTAAAATTTGCATATCTGCGTACTCGATTCCATTGTGAATCATTTTGACAAAATGCCCCGCTCCATCTTGCCCAACCCAATTGACACAGGGCTTTTCATCCGCTACAGCAGCTATTTTTTGCAAAATGGGTAACAATCGCTTCTTTGCCACATCACTTCCAGCAGGCATAATACTTGGACCTTCCAATGCTCCTTTTTCTCCACCAGATACGCCCATACCGACAAATTCTAAGCCTTGTTGGTCGCAGTATTCAGACCGCCGTATAGAGTCTTTAAAATAAGAATTTCCAGCGTCGATGATGAGGTCGCTATTCGTTAAATGAGGTCGCAATTTTTCAATTAATTCATCTACGGGGTCACCAGATTTAACCATCAAAAGAATGATTCTTGGTGTTTTTAATTGGCTTACCAAATTTTCAATAGAAGTCGCAGATAGAAAATTTAAATCTGAAAATTGATTGGTAAAATCTTCTACGACAGTTTCCTCACCAGGGAAAGGCACATTATAAACGCCGACTCGCAGTCCACGCGAGGCAAAATTTCGAGCTAAACTTTTTCCCATCACACCGAGTCCGATGAGTCCTAAATCTACAGTAGGTTGGTCGTTTTTCATATTTAACTGATTGATAATATCTGCAGTAATTTCGGTTAAGTCTTGCTGAATGTCTGCGATAATCGCGTCAGTTGGTCGTTCTAAATTATCAAATTGGTTTTGCAATAATGCGGTTGGCATAAAGTGATTTTCGCGGGCATCCATCCGTTTTTTTATCAACTCAAAGCTGCCATCCAAAAAGACAATTTGCAAGGTAGAATCAAATCTTGTTTGCAAAAAATCACGATACTTTTGCTTCAACGCCGAACAAGAAACAACAAAACCAGTACTGGCAGAAGCCTTCATTTTTGTCGCTAAATTATTCAACCATGGCCAACGGTCATCGTCATTGAGTGGCTGTCCAGACTTCATTTTAGTTACGTTTTCGGGCGGGTGCGCATCGTCAGCTTCAATGTATGGTACGCCGAGAGATTGGCTTAAAGACTTTCCAATAGTAGTCTTACCCGACCCCGAAACCCCCATAATTAATAGGAAATGCTGCATTTTTGTTTGTTTTTTACCAACTCGTTTACGAAAACGTAGATAGGGAGAAAATCAAAAAGATGAATAGTGTTCTCATTATTTCATACTTGATTCGACAAAAATTATTTTTGAGAATATGAATTGTTTTTTGCAAGTTCAATAGCGATTCTCGGTCCGCCCACACCACGGATTTTTTTGTCGGGTCAAGTAATTATTTCATTAGGATTTACGCACTTTAGGAACGCGAAGTAAATAACAAATGCGTAACATCAGTAACGAATCTCCTACCCTACCCCTTCATCCGTTTCCGAAAATTCTCCTGACTCACCTCTTCCACCGTCTTCCCGGAAATCTTACTCTCCAACCATGCGCTAATATCCAAATACAACGACGAACGACCTTCGTATGGTTCTTCTTTTAGCCGGTCCAAATCTGCTCGTAAGATTTTAAATGCCTTCTCCAAACGGTCAGGCGAACTGTACAATTCTCTGCGCAAAAATTTGAGAATTTCCTTCTGTACCGCATTCAAATCCTGCATTTTGGCCAAGAAACGATAGACTGATTTTACTAAATAATCCAATAGGTTTTGATGCCCCAATTCGTAGTGCGCAATCAGGTGTAAAATGCGGGCGTAACACTGAATATCTGTCCGCAAATTACCCGCTTTGAAGTTAATAATTTCATTCAAATGGTCAATTGCCTTGCCATTATCCCCGCTACCAAAATACATACAAGCAATCTTATAGTGAAAAACCAACAAGCGATGCGGGTCGAAAAAACCCTTGAATTCATTGAGTTGTTTCTCCAATTCTGGAATCAATCGCAACCCCTCTGTAAAACTACCCTCAATAAAATGCTTATTGATACGGGCTGTAGAGGTGTACAAAAAGGCGTGTACGCGCGTATTGGTATTAAAATTCTTTTCGTGCTGACTGACAAAAGTCTCTAACTTGTTTAAATTGGTCTCAAAACGCTCGTGTTGTTGCGTAAAAAACAAGGAACTCAACAGGTTATTTACTCCCCGCATATACAAGTCCTTTTCCTTTTGCTTCATCTCTGGATTTTCCTCAAACAATTCCACCCATTTTGCCGAATATCGGTAGTGCATCGGGAAGTTTTGCAGAATGGTAAAATACCAAACATAGGATTCATACAAATATATTTTTTCAAAAAAAGTCAAGGCTTCCGGGTCAAAATCTGGCAGGTTGGATTTGAATAATTTATCGACCAAATAAGCACCTTTTTCATCTTTGACATGTCCTATTTTCAAATAAAAACCATAGAGCTTGAGCGACAGATTGGATAGTTGATTGGTGCGCGCCAAAATTTTCGTCCGCTTTCCCGATTCTTCTGCCAACAACTCCGCCCGATTTTCAATACTGCGCGTGATATGGCGGCTTTCAATCATCTTAATGGTCTCTAAAATTTCTAAATGCAGCAAATCCTGATGATGATTGAATGCCATCGTTTTGACCCTATCCAATATTTTCAAGCTTTGAAAAAACAACCCTTTACCATACAATATTTTCGCAAAATCTATTTGCTCCCGAATTTCAATATCTACATTCTTTGCAATGTGTATCAACCGCAAACTGGTCAGTAATTGCTTGTACAAATGCCGTTTCAAATTGGACAACTGTGTCCGTTTCATCGTCGGAATCTTCTGAAAAATACTCTCTTCGTCATATACCTTCTGTTTATCCAAAACATCAAATAGTTGAATAAACTTAGCCGTTTCTGTGCCACCAATTCGGTTGACATATAGTTTAAAACTTCTCTTTTCCGATTTCGTCATAGTTTTGATTAACCGAAATAAATTATCTGTTTGTGCGCTGGCCATTGTATTTTTAAATTTTATAAAAGCCTGGTAATCAATTTTTTAAATTCAAAACCCTGTATTTGAAGGTTTGCTATAATTTGAATATTGACTAAATACTATCCCGTTTTAGGTATTAGCTTTGACCAACATTCGTTCTTAATTGCTAGATAACAAATCTGAGGTATTATGATAAACTTACCAATTTTTAAAAATTGCAATTCATAACGAAGTTACAGCAAAAAAGATTTTAATAAACATTGGATAGGAGTCGCAAAGATTAAAATTTTCTATGAAAGATATGCAACCGAAAACACTTTTTGATAAAATATGGGACAGCCATGTTGTTCAAGCAAAGGAAAATTACCCGGATTTGGTCTATATCGACCGTCATTTTATCCATGAAGTCACTTCGCCACAGGCATTTGAAGGCTTACGCAAACGGAATCTGCCTGTTTTTCGCCCAACCCAAACTATTGCCACAGCTGACCATAACGTTCCTACCCAAGACCAACATCTGCCGATTGAAGATGCATTATCACGTTTTCAAGTAGATACGTTGAGTCAAAATTGTGCTGAATTTGGTGTTGAACTCTATGGTTTGGGACACGAGCGACAGGGTATCGTTCACGTTATCGGACCCGAATTGGGTATCACACAACCAGGCATGACCATTGTTTGTGGCGATAGTCATACCTCTACGCACGGGGCATTTGGGACGATTGCCTTTGGGATTGGTACGAGTCAAGTGGAGCAAGTACTGGCAACACAATGTCTATTGTTGAATAAGCCCAAAACCATGAAAATCGAAATCAATGGTGAACTTGGCAAAGGCGTTTTGTCCAAAGACATCATTTTATACATCATTTCAAAAATCTCCACTTCTGGCGGTACGGGCTATTTTGTAGAATATGCAGGGTCGGCGATTCGGTCCTTGTCGATGGAGGCTCGTATGACGATTTGCAATATGAGTATTGAAATGGGCGCTCGGGGTGGCATGATTGCTCCAGATGAAACGACGTTTGAGTATGTCAAAAACCGCACCTACGCACCACAAGGCGACGCATGGAATCAAGCTGTTGCCTACTGGAAAACACTCCCGACGGATGAAGATGCGACTTACGATAAAGTTTATCATTTTGACGCAGCAGATATCGAACCAATGGTGACTTATGGTACGAATCCAGGCATGGGCATTGGCGTTTCTAAAAACATTCCAGAAGTCTCTGTAGGTGGTACAAAAATCGATATGGAGAAGGCATTGAATTATATGGATTTACAGCCTCAGCAATCGTTGAAGGGGAAAAAAGTCGATTACGTTTTTATTGGTAGTTGCACCAATTCTCGAATTGAAGATTTGCGGTTAGTTGCTGATTTTGTAAAAGGAAAAACTAAGGCTAATGATGTGAATGTCTGGATAGTTCCAGGTTCAAAACAGGTGGAGAGTCAGGCAATTAAAGAAGGTCTGGATGTGGTATTCAAGTCGGCAGGTTTTCAATTGCGGCAACCCGGTTGTTCGGCTTGCCTGGCGATGAATGACGATAAAGTACCCGCTGGAAAATACTGTGTTTCGACCTCTAATCGAAATTTTGAAGGACGACAAGGGCCAGGTGCAAGAACCTTCTTAGTGAGTCCGTTGATGGCAGCAGCAGCGGCAGTGACGGGTGAAATTACGGATGTGCGGGAGATGCTGTGACGGTGGACGGCTGACGGTAGAAGGTGGATGGATAGGCAAGGAAATAGGTTTATATTTTTCAAAATTGAAGGGTCATGTTAGAGGGCATTTTTGAAATTATTGGTCGCATTTTTATTGAAATTATTTTTGAGTTTTTGATTTGTGGCATTTTTAAAATTTTCTATAAAATCTTTCACTTTACAGGGCTTGGGCTGATGTCAATTCTTCCCAATTCAAAGGTTGAAAAAGAGCATCAAAAGAAAGGTAATGAAGAAAATCACACGCCCGCTTGGCTGGGATTACTTTTTTACATGGGACTTATTATCGCGTATTTTGTAAGCAAAAATTAAGTCCAAATGTAACACAATCGAGAAAATCGAACTAATCAAAACAATCAAGTCAATCAATAATATTATGGCATTTAAAAAATTAACATCCACTTGTGTTCCGTTGCCTATTGAAAATGTGGATACAGACCAAGTGATTCCTGCGCGGTTTTTAAAAGCAACTTCGCGGGAGGGTTTTGGTGAAAACTTATTTCGAGACTGGCGTTTTGAAAAAGGAGAAGCAAGCAAACCAAATCGGGATTTTGTGCTCAATAATCCTATTTATGGTGGTGAAGTATTGGTTGCGGGTAAAAATTTTGGCTGCGGGTCGAGTCGGGAACATGCAGCCTGGGCGATTGCGGATTATGGCTTCAAAGTAGTTATTTCCAGCTTTTTTGCCGATATTTTTAAAGGAAATGCATTGAACAACGGCGTGTTGCCTATTACGGTAACAGATGAGTTTTTACAACAACTATTTTTAAAAATAGAAGCAAATCCAGCAACACAAGTAACGGTTGATTTAGAAAACCAACTCTTGCAAATCGTTGATAGTGAATCACTTATAAAATTTGATATTAATCCTTACAAAAAGACTTGTTTGTTGAATGGGTACGATGATTTAGATTATATCCTGAGTCAGAAAGCCGCAATTGAGGCGTTTGAAATGGCTTAAAAAAAGCGGCATTTACGCCATTAATTACTACAGTGTAGCAAGAGTTTCCCTAAATTATCAGGAGGGAGAAATTTGCAAATTTTCGACCTCCAATAAACAATAGTGCGCGTTGGCTGCGGCAATGCGGGTGGGGTTATTGAGGGATAAAAAGCGTTTTTGCAAATGCTTTTTATCCCTCAGACTCCCTTTGAGCAAATTTAAACAAACTCACTACTAAGTAAAATCGCTCCCGTTTAGAGAATGCGAAATCATTGAAGTTATTTACTTCGCGTTCCTAAGGACTGGGGGCGCACACGAAAAAAACGAATGAATAAAAAAATAGTCATTCTTCCCGGCGATGGTATCGGTTTGGAAATCACGCAATGGGGGAAAAAAGTATTAGAAGCAATTGCCGCAAAGTTTGGGCATTCCTTTGAATTTGAACAAGCATTAATTGGGCACTCGGCGATTGAAGCTACCGGGACTCCCCTACCCGATGCTACTTTGGACGTTTGTAAAAAAGCAGATGCAGTGCTACTTGGCGCAGTCGGTCATCCGATGTATGACAACAATCCCGCGCTGAAAGTAAGACCAGAACAAGGCTTGTTGAAAATTAGAAAAGAGTTGGGTTTATATGCCAATATTCGTCCAGTTAAGATTTTTGATGAGTTGATTGAGGCGTCAAGTTTGAAGCCAGAAATCTTACGAGGAGCCGATATTTTATTCTTTCGAGAATTAACGGGCGGTATCTATTTTGGGACACCAAGTGAACGACGAGATGGCGGCGATACAGCAGTTTCTACAATGGTTTATGCCAAATATGAAGTCGAACGCATTGCCCGCATGGCATTTGAAGCGGCACGGACACGGAAGAAAACTTTGCATTCGATTGACAAAGCCAATGTCTTGGAAGTCAGTCGATTGTGGCGAGAAGTCATTCAGAAATTAGAACAAGAATATACGGATGTGACCGTCATTCATCAATTTATTGACAACGCTGCGATGCAGATGATTCGCGACCCAAGACAATTTGATGTGGTGGTGACGGGCAATATGTTTGGCGATATTCTAACAGATGAAGCATCTCAGATTTCGGGGTCTTTAGGGCTGTTGCCTTCGGCTTCGGTAGGTGACAAAGTCGGGTTGTATGAACCGGTGCATGGGTCTGCGCCTGATATTGCTGGCAAAGGCGTGGCTAATCCGTTGGCAACTATTTTATCAGCGGCATTGATGTTGGATATTGCGTTTGGAATGAAAGAAGAAAGTCAAACTATCATCAATGCGGTAGATGCGGTTTTAAAAGCAGGTTATCGAACGGGTGAAATTGCGAATGAGGACACGCCGAAGGATAAAATTGTAGGAACAGATGGAATTGGGGAGGCAGTTTTGGCGGAGATTGGTTTGCATTCCAATTAGTTTCACCTGCGGCTAGGCGCTTTAAACACTATTGAGTTTATAAAAAATATGATTTGGTGAGAACCTAATCCGTGCACTAAATGCACCATTTAGGTTGTCATAAATATCCATTTTCTAAAATCCATAATATCATGGCAGAAAAAATATTCATCTTCGATACGACCTTGCGGGATGGCGAGCAAGTCCCTGGTTGTCAATTAGATACTCACGAAAAAATTGAGGTAGCGCGACAGCTAGAAGCATTGGGTGTAGACATTATTGAGGCGGGTTTTCCAGTGTCAAGTCCGGGTGACTTTCAGTCGGTTGTTGCGATTAGTAAAGCTGTCAAATTTCCTACGATTTGTGGATTGACCCGAGCCGTGGAGCATGACATTAAGGTAGCAGCAGAGGCTTTACGATTTGCGAAGCGTCCACGTATCCATACAGGGATTGGTGCGTCGGATTTCCATATTTTGCATAAATTTAATAGTACGCGAGAGAAGGTTTTAGAACGCGGTGTAGCGGCTGTAAAATATGCTAAATCATTTGTAGAGGATGTCGAATTTTATGCTGAAGATGCGGGCCGTGCAGACAACGTTTTTTTAGCACAAATGATTGAAGCCGTCATCGCGGCAGGTGCTACAACCGTAAACATTCCTGATACGACGGGCTACTGTATGCCCGAAGAATACGGCGCAAAGATTCGTTTTTTGAAAGAAAATGTACGCAATATTGATAAAGCCATCATCTCTTGTCATTGTCACAATGACCTGGGGATGGCAACCGCCAATACGATGGCTGGTGTGCTAAATGGTGCGCGACAGGTAGAAGTAACCATTAATGGTATTGGTGAACGAGCGGGCAATACGTCATTGGAGGAAGTGGCGATGATTTTGAAAACGCATAAAGAATTGGGCTATGAAACGGGGATTCAGACTAAAAAAATCTACCCGTTGAGTTTGCTTATTTCAAAAATGATGCGGATGCCAATTCAACCTAATAAGGCTATTGTGGGTCGAAATGCGTTTGCCCATTCCTCTGGGATTCATCAAGATGGCGTATTGAAAAATCGGGAGAGTTACGAAATCATGAACCCCGAAGATGTAGGCGTTACCAAAAACAGCATCATTTTGACGGCGCGAAGTGGTCGCCATGCGCTGAAATTTCACTTAGAACGTTTGGGCTATTTATTATCAAAAGAAGAGTTGGCAGCGAAGTATGAAGAATTTTTGAAAATAGCCGATGGCAAGAAGGATGTGAGCGACGAAGATTTACAATTGATGATGGATGGTGAGGCGAAAGCAGGCTGTTTGGAATTGGAGCATTTGCAAGTCGTAGGTGGAAAGTCTATGTCTCCAACTGCCACGGTTGGTTTAAAAATGGGAGATGAAATCAAGCGGGCAAGTGAGATTGGCAATGGTCCTGTGAATGCTGCATTTAGGGCGGTAGATAAAATTTTAGAAGAACAAATTGACTTGGAAGAATACTTAGTACAATCTAATATTAACCGAAGTTATGACACCGCGAAGGTGCATGTTAGAGTCAATTTTCAAAATAAGTCTTACGTGGGTTTTGCTGTTGATACAGATATTATTACCGCTTCTGTTTATGCGTATTTGAATGCGATTAATAAGATAAGTGCGCTAGCGGAGAAGTTTGATAATCAGACGGTGAAAGCAATCGCTTAGTGAAAAGAATTTAATAACGGCGCATTTATAGCTCAAGTTATTGAATCCTTTTCACTTAGTACACTGTAAAGTAAGTTTCTTTGACTTATGAGAAGCGAGAAAATCTCAAGATTTTCGAGCTTCAAACACCTCACTCCCCCGCGCCGCAGGCGCGGGGCGGTGGGGTGTTAAGGGAGCAAAACGGTTTTTGCAAACCGTTTTGCTCCCTTAAAATCCCTTGGTGAAAAATATAAAGAAACTTACTTTACAGTGTACTTAGGAACGCGAACTAAATAACCTTCGTTTCGTGAAGGCATTCTTTTCGTTTAAAACTCATTATTTTATTAAAAAAGATGGTTTTGATATTTCATTAAAAATGTCTTTCAGTTTGCAATGATTTATAATTTAAAATTTTAAATAATAAGATAGTCCGTTGCCTGACAATTTAACATGAACTAAATTCACCCTATATATACTAAAAAAATCCCTATCTTTGCTTTCTGTAATGTAAAATGATAATTAACAGTTTGGTCAGATATTTAATTTATTAAATTGAATCAGCTTCTTACTCCTTAAAATTATTAAGGTAACTTCAACAAACTCATTCTATCATTTCCACTCAATTTAACATTTTTAACAATTCAACTTTATTTCTATGAAGAATCTTTTTACTTTATTCGCATTTTTAATCTGTGCATTTAGCGCTTCTGCACAAGATGTGTATTTTGAAGAAAATTTCAACGCTGGTCTGCCATCTACTTGGACGGCTGATACAGATTGGGCATTTGATACTCCTGCCGCTGTTTCTAGTACCTACTTCACTGTTCCAGCATCTGCTGATGGTAATGTAGCAGTTTGGAATGATGATGGTTTAGGACCTGATGCTCTTGGTGGTGGTACTGTTACTACAGACGCCATTGATTTAACTGCAGCAACTGGAACAGTTTATTTGACAATGAACTCTTACTTTCCAAACTTGGATTTCCAAGGATTGGATGAAACAGCAAAAATTAATATCTCAACAGATATGGGAGCAACTTGGACTGAAATTGCTGATTTAGCCGGTGGCGAAACAGCTGATTTTGGTTTAGCATTTGCTAATCTTACTGATTACATCGGTGAGACAGTAATGTTACAATTTGTTTATGATGATGGACAACAGTGGAACTATGGTTGGGCATTTGATGATGTAAAAATCTCAAACGAAGCACTTCCAATTCCTATGTTTTCTTACGCAATTAGCGCAGGTGGTTCTACTATTATGAACCAAGCATTGGAAGGTATTGATTACCACAACGATGGTTACGTTTTCAACTTTGGTTTGGAAACAATTACCTCTTATGATTTGGAATTGTCTAACGGTACAGATGTAATCACTACTACTGTTACAGGTGTAGACATCCCTTTCAACTCTTATGACCGATATGCTATTGATGAAGCAATTACAGTGAATGGTACTCAAACTTGGACGGTTACTATTTCTAATGTAAATGGTAATATGGATGATGATGCTGATGTATCTGACAACTCTGAATCTTTCACATTGACTGGTACTTCAAATGTACACCCTGAAAAAGCGGTAGTAGTAGAAGAAGCAACTGGTACTTGGTGTCAGTTTTGCCCTCGTGGTGCTGTATATTTAGATGAAATGTCTAAAAGATTTGGTGATCACTTCGTAGGTATCGCTGTTCACAATGGTGACCCAATGGTAGTTACTGCTTATGATAACGCAATCGGTCCATTAATTGGTGGTTACCCTTCTGTTGTTTACCAACGTGAAGGTGAGTTAGACCCATCTCAAATTGTTACTCCAAGTCTTACAGACATGCAATCTGCTCCTCCAGCAGGTATCACAATTGGTGCAGCTATGGACGGTGACATGATGACGACTTCTATTGAAGTTGCTTTCTTAGAAGATGTAACTGCTGACCACAGCGTTTTGATTGTTTTGACTGAAGATGACGTAATCGGTGACGGTGGCGGATGGGGACAAGTGAACGCTTACTCTGGTGGTGGACTTGGTAACATGGGTGGCTATGAATTGTTGCCTGGTACAGTTACTAACCTTGACTATGACCACGTTGCTCGTACCTTAATTGGTGGCTTCAACGGTGTAAGTGGCATCGTTGTTGGCGATTATGCAGCTGGTGATGTTGAAGGTTACATTTTTGATGCAGCAAATGTTGCTGACTTGAACTTGGACAAAGTACACGTTGCAGGTATTTTACTTAACGGTGCAGGTGAAGTTGTAAACGCAAAAGCAGTATCAGTTGCAGAAGCAATGGACAACGGCTTGTTTACAGTAAGTACAAACGATGTATTTGACAATACATTGGCAAATGTCTTCCCTAACCCAGTGACAACTAATGCAACAATTGAGGTTTCTTTAGAAGAAGCTGCTGATGTTACAATCACTTTGGTTAACGCTTTGGGTCAAACTGTAGGTGTAACTAACTACGGTAAATTGTCTGGCGATGTTCAGGTACAATTCAACATGAGCGATTATGCAGCAGGAATGTACATGATGCACGTTCAAGCTGATAACCGTTTCTTCTCTACGAAATTGACGAAAGCTAACTAATAGCTAAATATATAGTTGAAAAGCATTA
>CAYUNA010000029.1:0-16586 GCA_964445895.1 uncultured Saprospiraceae bacterium
GCCATCAAAATTCCTTAATTCAACAGCATTGCCCTTTAGGGGTCGGGGGGTGATGCTTTGAAAATCAAATTTTACAAAAATTTGTACAGCCCTTATTGATAATTAGTAAGGGGGTATCAAAAGGTTTTCTGGCCGCACGCACCCCGAAATATTCTTTTTTAGACGGAGCACAAACCATATTTTTTCAAGAAAAAATATGGTTCGTTCTCCGTCTTTAGTATTTAATTTTCCTCTTAACGAGAAAAATTGCCTCGTGATACAGCTTCTATTAGAAACGTAAAGTTATTTGATTCACGTTTCTATTTCTATTTCTACTTTGACACTTTAACGCTGAGTGACCTTAGAGATTTTGGCGTTAAGAAATTCTATTTGAAATAGCTAAGGAAAAACCATGTTTGAGTCCGACGTTAGGAGGACGAGTTTGGTTTTGACTGCTATTTCAAATAGAATTTTAGCCAAAATATCGCAAGTCTTGAATTTTTGGTTCTTTTTTTTCAAGAAAAAAGAACGTCCATCAAGATACGAATACCTCATTTTAAAGTGCCAAAGTAGAACTAAGTAATGAGCAATTAATTAACTGTTCATTACTTAGTCACTGTAAGACAGATTTTTACAAGAAAGATTCCACATCTTTCAATGGCATGTCAAATGCATCCGCTACTCCTTTATAGACAATATCTCCGTGGATGACATTCAATCCTTTTTTCAATGCTTCATTGTCTTTACACGCTTGTTTCCAACCCTTATTGGCCAACTGAATCGCATACGGCAAAGTCGCATTCGTCAACGCATAAGTGGAAGTATAAGGCACTGCCCCTGGCATATTCGCTACACAGTAATGTACGATTCCGTCTACCACGAAAGTAGGGTCGTCGTGCGTGGTTGGTTTACAAGTCTCGATACAGCCACCTTGATCAACTGCTACATCGACCAAAACCGTACCCGGACGCATGGTTTTCAACATATCGCGGGTAATCAAGTTCGGAGCTTTTGCCCCTGGAATCAAGACCGCACCAATAATTAAATCCGAACGTTGCACCAATTTTCGAATCATGTATTCATTGGAGTGAATAGTCTCTACATTTGGCGGCATGATGTCAGACAACTCTCGCAAACGGTCAAGGTTAATGTCTAATATTTTAACACTTGCACCCAATCCAGCTGCCATTTTAGCGGCTTGAGTACCCACGATACCACCGCCAATTACCATCACTTTAGCGGGTTGTACACCTGGTACACCACCCAACAAAATACCCAATCCACCCATTGGTTTTTCCAAGTATTTTGCACCTTCTTGCGTGGCCATTCTACCTGCCACCTCAGACATAGGGACTAATAGTGGTAAGCTGCGATTTGGCAATTCTACGGTTTCATAAGCCAAACAAACTGACTTACTTTTAATCATTGCTTTGGTCAATGGTTCGTAGGAAGCAAAGTGGAAATAAGTGAATACTAATTGGTCTTTTTTAATCAAATTGTACTCTGCTTCGATAGGTTCTTTTACCTTCATAATCATCTCTGCGACGTCATAAGTTGCTTCGATGGTTGGCAAGATTTTCGCGCCTGAACCTTCGTAGTCTTCATCTGAAAAACCACTACCGACACCTGCTGTTGACTGAACATAGACTTTATGTCCACGTTTAGTCAATTCCAACGCACCCGCTGGGGTGAGGGCTACCCGATTTTCACTCGGTTTAATTTCTTTTGGTACTCCAATAATCATGGTCGAAAATTATTAGACGGTGAATGGTGGACGGTCAACAGTGGACAGTCTGCCAGACAACCGTATTATTTGAATTAGGAATAATTTGGACACTTATTTTTCTAAATAAAACAAGTGTAGTTTAAAATTGGGGCGAAGATATATAATTGATTTGAAAAAATAGTACTCCTTTTGAACATCGTTTTTAAGTATAAATTAGGTGTGCTAAAAAGTGACGGATTTTTGGCAACATTGGCGCATAATCTAGCAAAGGGGCTTACTTTTGCGAGTGAAATTATAATTTTCTAAAAAACATGAAAATGCCATTAAATAATCTAAAAATAAAGGTTTGTGGAATGCGTGAGTTTAAAAATATCGAAGCAGTTGCTGCTTTAGGTATTGACATGATGGGTTTTATTTTTTATAAAAAATCGTCGAGAGATGTGGAGACACAGGATGTTGATTTTAAAAAACATCCAAATGTGAGTCAATTGAATCTGTCGCGAGTTGGTGTTTTTGTGAATGCAGAGATTTCATTCTTATTAGAAAAAGTGGGAGCATATTATTTAAATTATGTGCAATTGCACGGCGATGAAAGCCCCGATTATTGTCAAAACTTGAAAGCAGTTTGGCCAACTATTAAAATTATCAAAGCGTTTTCTGTCGATGATACCTTTGATTTTGAAAAAACAAAACCCTACGAATCATTTTGCGACTTATTTTTGTTTGATACCAAAGGTGAAAAACGTGGTGGAAATGGAGCGAAGTTCAATTGGCAAATTCTAGAAAAATATAAAGGAATGCGTCCATTTCTACTAAGTGGTGGTATTGGCGTGGATGATGGTGCTGAAATAAAAAAACTGAATTTGAAAATGCTGTATGGTATAGATGTGAATAGTGGATTTGAGGATGCACCAGCAATTAAGAATATAGATAATTTGAAATATTTTTTGAGACAGGTCACGTAACCTGCTACTTAACATGGTATAAATATCCAGATAAATAGAGTCATGTACTCATAAAGTCTAATACACCAAAAGTTATGATTAAAATAGACGAACAAGGCTACTACGGTGAATTTGGCGGCGCATACATTCCCGAAATGCTATACCCCAACGTAGAAGAGCTCCGCCAAAAATACCTTGATATCATGGCAGAACCCGCTTTTGAAAAAGAGTTTCGGGACTTGCTAAAAGATTACGTCGGTCGCCCATCGCCGCTTTATTTGGCGAAGCGATTGAGTGCGCATTACAAGACAAATATCTACCTCAAACGGGAAGATTTGAACCATACGGGCGCGCACAAAATTAACAATACCATAGGGCAAATTTTGATGGCCAAAAAACTCGGTAAAACCCGCATCATCGCCGAAACGGGCGCAGGTCAACATGGTGTAGCGACAGCGACCGTTTGCGCACTAATGGGGCTGCAATGCATCGTGTATATGGGCGCAACAGACATCCAGCGACAAGCTCCTAATGTCAACAGAATGAAGATGTTAGGCGCGGAAGTTCGCCCGGCAACCTGCGGAAGTCAAACGCTTAAAGACGCCACTAACGAAGCGATTCGGGATTGGATTTCTAACCCGATTGATACGCATTATATTATTGGTTCGGTCGTCGGGCCGCATCCGTATCCAGATATGGTAGCTCGATTTCAGGCGGTCATTAGCGAGGAGATGAAATGGCAATTATTGGAACAAACAGGCAACAAAAATCCTGACATCATCATTGCCTGCGTCGGCGGTGGAAGCAATGCAGCAGGGGCATATTATCATTATTTGAATGAAAAATCGGTGCGTTTGGTAGCGGTCGAAGCGGCAGGTTTAGGCGTCGATTCCGGTGAATCAGCGGCCACCAGTGTATTGGGGTCAAAAGGCATTATTCATGGAAGTCGGACTTTATTGATGCAGACGGCAGATGGACAAATTGTTGAACCTTATTCCATCTCAGCAGGCTTGGATTATCCAGGGATTGGACCGATGCATGCCCATTTGATTGCGTCGGGTCGGGCAGAGGCGGTGAGTGTGACGGACAAAGAGGCGTTAGAGGCGTGCTATTTTTTGGCTCGACAGGAGGGAATTATTCCTGCTTTGGAAACAGGGCATGCGTTTGCAGCTCTGGATAAAATTCAATATAGCCAGGAGGATGTGATTGTGGTGAATTTATCGGGACGAGGCGATAAAGATTTGGCAACATTTATCGAGCATTTTGAGGAGTGTGGAGGAGGAAATCATTAGGGGGTGTATCAAAAGGTTTTCTGACCGAACGCACCCCGGATTTCTTTTTGCTCCATCTTTAGAATTTAATTTTCTCTTAACAAGAAAAACTGCCTTGTGGTACAGCTCCATTAAGATATGCTCTTAAATCAAGACTAATATAAATAGAATGAAAAGATTAAATAATCTATTCCAGACGACCCCCAATAATCTTCTAAATATCTACTTTACAGCAGGTTATCCCAAGCTTCACGACACCGAAACCATCATTCTGCAACTTGAAAAAGCTGGTGCAGACCTCATCGAAATCGGCGTTCCTTTCTCCGACCCACTCGCAGATGGCCCGACAATTCAGGATAGTGGAACGGCAGCTTTAGAAAATGGGATGACTTTACCGCTTCTTTTTGACCAAATTGAGAAAGCACGAAAAAAGACAGCAATTCCACTGATTTTAATGGGATATTTTAACCAGGTGATGCAATACGGCGAAGACGCGTTTATTCAAAAATGTGTGGAAGTTGGCGTAGATGGTGTGATTTTACCTGATTTGCCGCTGTTCGAATATGAGAAGTTTTACCGGGAAAAGTTTGAAAAAGCGGGCTTGGCCATCAGCTTTTTAATCACTCCACAGACGTCACCTGAACGCATCAAAAAAGTAGATGAACTGACGACTGGATTCGTATATGTCGTCGCAGATTCTTCGATTACAGGGTCGAGTAAGGGGCTGTCAGACGCACAATTGGCTTATTTTCAACGAATTAAAAATGCAAACTTAGAGAACCCGACGATGATTGGTTTTGGGATTTCTAATAACGAAACGTTTAGTTCAGCGTGTCAATTTGCCAATGGGGCGATTATTGGTAGTGCGTTTATTCGAGCATTGACGGAAGGGGATAATTTGGAGCAGGATATTGCTGATTTTGTGGGCATGGTCAGAGGGGAGAAGTTGTTGGTTTAGATTAGACATACTCTTAGTCAGAATACGATTATTTGGAAACTTTTGTATTATACATTTGTGTAAAGGGTACTATTTTTGCAATGTCCAAAGGAAACACATTTCAAAAATCAGTACTACAACCATGTCCAATCAAAAACAACGTAAAAAGCCTAAAAAACAGCCTCGTGCGAAAGCCAATTTAGACCTGCCATTCTGGAAAAATAAAGATTTATTGCTTCCGCTGTTAGGCATTTTTATTATCACATTTATAGCTTTTATTCCCAGTTTGTCCAACGATTTTGTCAATTGGGACGATGATGTTAATATCCTCGAAAATACTCATTTGAATGCACTGACCTGGGAGAATATTAAAGGCATTTTTACGACTCGCGTTATCGGAAATTACAACCCGTTACCTATTTTTACTTTTGCGATTGAGAAGCATTTTTTTGGTTTAAATCCTACGGTTTTTCACTTTGATAATTTGCTTTTACATTTAGTTTGTGTCTTCTTCGTTTATCGGGTGACGCTGGGCTTGGGAATGGGCAAATGGGGAGCAATTTTAGTCGCTCTTTTGTTTGGAATTCATCCCATGCGAGTTGAGTCTGTGGCGTGGGCAACAGAGCGAAAAGATGTATTATTCGGTGCATTTTATTTTGCGGCAATTTGGACGTATTTAAAATATCTGAAGACCGAACAACGCACTTTTTACATACTAACAATCGTGCTATTTGTTTTTTCATTATTTTCAAAAATTCAGGCGGTCGCATTGCCTTTATCTTTATTAGCAATTGATTATTATTTGAAAAAGCCTTTAAAAATAGGGCTTCTCGTTAATAAAATTCCATTTTTCGCGCTGTCATTGGCATTTGGATTATACGGAATTTATGGATTAGGGTCGGACGGTTCGCTGGAGGATACCACCAAATATTCGTTTTTTGAACGCTTGGCTGTCGGTGCGTATTCGTATTGCGTTTACCTGATAAAATTTATATTTCCTTACGAAATGTCTCCATTATACCCTTATCAAAAACAGATGCCAACACAGTATTACGCAGGTTTTTTGGGAGCGGCAGCAATGATGTTTGGGTTTTTTAAAGCGTTTCAAAAAGGACATCGAAATGTTGTTTTTGGTGTCGCGTTTTTCACGTTTAATGTGATGTTTGTCTTGCAAATTTTGAGTGCGGGACAAGGGCTATTGGCAGACCGTTTTACCTACATAGCTTATTTTGGTTTGTTCTTTTTATTGGCAAAAATGGCAGTTTGGATTTGGGAAAATAAACCTGAAATGCAAACCTATCTAAAAGGAGGAATTGCAGCTTATTTAGTGGTGTTTTTAGCAATGACTTTTCAGCAAAACAAGGTTTGGAAAAACGGTTTGGTCATGTGGTCGCACGTCAATAAATTATACCCAGAAACGCATTCACCACTTGCCAATATTGGGCATTATTATCGAGATAAAAACAACTATCCAAAGGCAGTCGAATTTTATCAAAAAAGTCTGCAAAAGTCAAAAAGAGCAGCAACATACAACAGTCTGGGTAAAATTCATTTTGAAAATGGTGCGCCACAAAAAGCATTGGACAATTATAATTTAGGGGTAGCACAAGAGGCGGTAGAGAAGACCAAAGCCGAAATTTTAACCAATCGCGGCACCCTCTACGGCTCGCAAGGCAAGATGCAATTGGCTCTGGCAGACCTCTCCGCGGGCATAGAACTTAATCCCGAACATGCGAATGCGTACGCGATGCGCTCAATGGTTTATTTTGATAGCCGAGATTTTGAAAAAGCGTTGGCAGACTATAATGCAGTGATTAATTTAGGGAATGCTAGTAGTGATATTATTTATGAGAAGGGACTGGTTTTGAATGAGTTGCGTCGATATTCTGAAGCATTGACAACTTTAAATTTAGCCATTCGAATGAATCCCAATAAAGGATTATACTATGCTGAACGGTCACAAGCCAACTTGGAAGCAGGCAATAAATCAGCCGCAATTCAAGATGCCAATCAAGCAAATCAGTTGGGAGCAAAAGTAGAATCAGCAGTATTGCAACGCCTGCGGTAACCTTTGTTATTTGTCAATAAGTTTATTGATAAATGGATGGGCGATGCGTCAAATGTAATGCTCTTTTATAGCCAATTTTAGTTCGTCTGCATCAACCAAAATAGATATAAAAAGAGGGCGGAAAATATCCCCGCCCCTCGATATTATTGTTTCAAAAGGAAAATAGAGCTAATTACTTTACGATTAGAGATTTCTATTTTTTTTTCAAAATGATGATACAAATATATAATAATATAAAATGTTTATTTGGTTCGCGTTCCTAAATTGAGTGAATGGACAAAATGAGTGGGTAAACAGTCAAAATAGGTAGGTAAAATGCAAAAAAAAAGAGCCAGGAAAATCCTTGACTCTTTATTGAATTGTTTTCAAATTTGGAATAAGTGGTTTACGTGTTTTCTTGTGATAAAATAGAGCTTGTTTTCATTAAAGTAATTTGAGCGATAAAATGTGTTATGCATGTTTTACAATGCAAATATATGGACGATATTAGCTTTATGCAATGGAGAATGTGTGAATGGTTGATTTGAGTGAGTAAATGGTAAAAATGAATGGTGAATTGATGAAAAGAAATGAAAAAAACTTGGACTCCGCCTTCTTTTCCTACTTATTTTAAATAATGCCTCTTTGTTTACCTTAAGCCTTTTATGAATTGTGCCAAAAGAACAATCCTATATTTTTGCTCTCCCTATTAATAACGACAATCAAAAAGCTTTTTTAGAGGTCGTGTTGTGCAGTTTAATTATTGTCTCTCAACGTATGTTTAGTGCTGCGGAGTGCCAAGTTTGGAACGAAGATAGGGACTAATATTTATACTTGCAAACACAGATTAGCCGTTAATTTTAGTTTTTTTACCGTGAAAATAATTTAGCTAAAATAAATTTTAAAAAATATTGATTTTCAGTATTTTAGAAATTGATTTAATTTAAATGTGTCTGCTTTGATTTTTGAATTAAGAAAATAAAAATGTAAAAAATATTAGGGAACGGTAGGTTTCAATGAGAAAACGGTCATTTATCACCATTTTATCAATATTTACTTCGCGTTCCTTAGTAGTAAGTCAACTTATCATAATTAGCTTGACTTACTACTTAGGGAGTTTGTAGAAAATAACCTACTGGTTCGATTTTTAAATCATTGACAGTTAAATTGAAATGAATGAATCGCATTATAGTTGACGCTCTGCTTTAATTTTTAGCAGTGACTTTTAGAGTAGTCTTTTGCAAACAAACAAAGAAGTTAGTTTTGTCATTCATCAATATGTCTAATTGATGTTAGAACACGGAAATATTTTACTATAAAATTAAAGATGAAAAGGCAGTAATAAATACGTGCTAATATTGTTTTTACTTTAAATCACATAAAAACGACCTGTCGTCCCTAAAAAAAGGCTAAAATACTTGCATCATATTGTTATATGGTCTAAATTTGTATCAGTTAGCAACGAATCCTAATGCCGTTTATCTATCATTTCCTTTCTCGGCTACGTTGTTAACACCTTCTCGGAGCGTTTTTGAAAACTGTAACTCTAACCGTTTGTTAGAGTTACATTTTTTTTTAACCCATTTCAAATTTCCTTTTTAGATTTTTTTGAGACAACTTTTTTAGACTTACTCTGTTTAAGTACCTAATTATAGAATTACAAAATAAGAGTTTTTTATATGAGAATTGCGCAGTCTATCAATCGCGATACTTTAGAAGAAATGCAAACCAACTTAGGAGAAAACTTGCTTGCTTTGACGCATAAAAACCCTGTTATGCTGGTGTTTTTACGTCATTTTGGCTGTATCTTTTGCAAGGCTGCAATGGTCGATATTGCTGAAAAACGTCAGGATATAGAAGCTGGCGGAGTAGAAATTGTGTTTGTACACATGGCAGATACAAAAACGGCTAAAGAATATTTTGAAAAATTTAAGCTACCTAACATTCGTTTTATCAATGATGCGGAAAAGAAATTTTACCGTGCTTTTGGTTTAGTGAGAGGCAGTTTTACGCAGTTATTTGGTTTGCAGACCTGGATTAAAGGATATCAAATCAATAAACATCAAAAATTAGAGCAAGAAAGTGGAAAACATTTGGGTGATTCATTTCAAATGCCAGGTGTATTTCTAATAAGAAATGGCGAAGTAGTTGAGCGATTTGTGCACCAAAAGGCATCGGACAGACCCGATTATGAAAAACTGGCGGCGTGTTGTACCATTTAAAAACGGGGACTAACATAATGCGAAATTAATAATCTGAGGTGGTTAGTTCGCGTTGAGCCTCAAAATAAGAATTATGATTGGATATAGATTTTCGGAATATGTGCCAGATGATGAGCGTTCTGTTTTTGACCAATTATTGGAATTGTTCAAAGAGATGCTCGTCTATACTTCTGGCGACGTGACAGAGAGTTTGTCTTGGTTGACACAAGTCGATAAACAATATGGCATAACCAATGAGGATTATGGAATGGGCGATTTTATCCAAGATTTGATTGACAAAGGTTTGATTACCAATCCAGACCCAAAAAATCCGGGTTTTGTGCCGTCCTCTAAATTAGAAGTAGCGTTACGAAAACAAGCATTGGAAGATATTTTTGGGCAACTCAAGAAAACGAAACATGGCAATCACAGCACCAATTATGGCGGAAAAGGAGATGACCACACAGCCGATTTAAAACCGTATGAATTCGGTGATCCACTCGATAATTTAGCAATTTCTGAATCTATTAGAAACGCTCAAATTAATCACGGCATCGACGATTTTCAGTTGACCCAAAAAGACCTTGAGGTTAAAGAAACCTACTATCAAAGTCAGACCAGTACAGTGCTGATGATTGACATTTCGCACTCCATGATTTTGTATGGAGAAGATAGAATCACACCTGCCAAGAAGGTTGCGATGGCTTTGGCAGAACTGATTACAACGCGCTACCCGAAGGATACGCTGGATATTTTGGTATTTGGAAATGATGCCTGGCAGATTGAAATCAAGGATTTACCATATTTAAAAGTTGGTCCGTATCATACCAATACTATTGCCGGTTTAGAGTTGGCAATGGACTTACTGCGTCGTCGAAGAAACCCGAATAAGCAGATTTTTATGATTACGGATGGGAAGCCGACTTGTATGAAAAAAGGCAAGAATTACTATAAAAATGCCTTTGGATTGGATAGAAAAATTATTAATCGTACATTGGGATTAGCGACGCGTTGCCGCAAAATGCAGATTCCTGTGACGACGTTTATGATTGCACGTGACCCCTACTTAGTGAAATTTGTTGACCAATTTACTAAGGCGAATAATGGAAAAGCGTTTTATAGTAGCTTGAAAGGGTTAGGGGAGTTTATTTTTATGGATTATAAAAATAACAAGCGTAAACGAGGGTAAGGAATCGGCTTAGGAACGCGAACTAAATAAATTTCTCTCTCAAGAATGTTAAGTTATTTACTTCGCGTTCATAATACACTGTGTAAAAAGTTATTTTGTATTTTCGAAAAATGGCTAAAGCCATTTTTCGAGGGTAGGTTAGGGACGAGATTGATTGAGTTTTCCGACGGAAAACTCAATCAATCTCGTCCCTATAACCCCAATAGCGAGGCGGCTTTAGCCGCCGAGCAAAACGTAAAGAAAGTTTTTACACACTGTAATAATTAAACGCCAATCATGAAAATTGATAGGAAAAAAATTAAGAGAATGCTGTCCTACGGGATATTGCTGTCGGTTTTGACAGGTATATTTATTTTCTCTTGTTATTATGGAATAGCGAATTTGGCTAAGGAAAAAATCTACACGGATATTGAAGCAATTCCCACCAACGATGTTGCTTTAGTCCTCGGGACAAGCAAACTTATCCGCAACACTTATATCAACAATTATTATAAATATCGCCTGGATGCAGCGGCAGCATTGTACCATGCTGGAAAAGTCAAACACCTCATTTTGAGTGGGGATAATGGTCGAAAAGAATATGACGAACCAAGCGATATGCAAGCTGATTTGATAAAAATGGGCATACCTGAAGCGGCAATGACGCTTGATTATGCCGGCTTCCGAACGTTGGATTCCGTGGTGCGTTGTAAGGAGATTTTTGGTCAAAATAAAATTACAGTCGTCTCCCAGCCTTTTCACAATGAACGAGCATTGTTCTTAGCACAACACTTTGATATTGAGGCAATTGCCTTTAATGCGCAGATGCCAATAGTGCGTAAAAAAGTATTGATGCGGGAATATTTAGCTCGTTGTAAAGCGGTATTGGATGTGTATCTTTTGCGGAAGAAGCCGAAATTTTTAGGAAAAAAAGTAGCGGTAAATATTTAAAAAATAGTGTTCTTTGCAATTCTTCAAATTTCCTTTTTTTTAATCAATACACAGCATAATCAATCCAATGTTGAAAAATAAAATAAAGACCCTCGCCAATAATTACCATGCAGAAATCATTGAGATTCGTCGCTATCTGCACCAACACCCTGAGTTATCTTACCAAGAAGTGGAGACTGGAAAATACATTGCTAAAATGCTTAAATCTTTTGGCATCGAACACGAACACGGTTGGGCAGAAAATGGTGTAGTCGGCTATATTAAAGGTGAAAATCCAGATAAAAAAGTAATTGCATTACGGGCTGACTTCGATGCTTTACCGATTGAAGAAGCGAATGATGTACCTTATAAATCTAAAAATCAGGGCGTTATGCATGCGTGTGGACATGACGTGCATACGGCTTCATTGTTGGGCGTTGCCAGGATTTTAAAAGAATTAAAAACGGAATTTGAAGGGACTATCAAACTCATTTTTCAGCCTGCGGAAGAGAAAATGCCAGGTGGTGCATCCATTTTAATAAAGGAAGGTGTACTGGAAAATCCACGTCCAACGAGTATCTTAGGGCAGCATGTACATCCGCCGTTGGAAGCGGGTAAAATCGGTCTTCGTCCAGGGATGTACATGGCGTCTGCGGATGAGTTATACGTGACGGTCACTGGTAGGGGAGGGCACGGCGCATTGCCACAAGATTGCGTTGACCCGATTGTGATTACTGCGCAAATTATCACTGCTTTACAGACAATTGTCAGTCGTTCTGCCAATCCAACAGTCCCATCAGTGTTGACTTTTGGAAAAATAAATTCTACAGGCGGCGCTACAAATGTGATTCCAAATGAAGTCAAATTGATGGGTACATTTCGCACAATGGATGAAAAGTGGCGCGCTGAGGCGAAGTTGAAAATGAAGAAAATTGCGGAAGGCATCGCTGAAAGTATGGGCGGCCAATGTGATTTTAATATCGTTGATGGCTATCCGTTTTTGGTGAATGATGAGCCGTTAACGTTGAATACAAAACAATGGGCAATTGAGTTTCTCGGTGCAGAAAATGTAGTCGATTTGCCTATTCGAATGACTGCCGAGGATTTCTCCTACTATTCTCAAAAAATGCCTGCTTGTTTCTATCGGCTCGGCACTGGAAATATCGAAAAAGGAATCACTTCTCCTGTTCATACCAATACATTTGATATTGACGAATCAGCTTTGGAATTGAGTATTGGCTTGATGAGTTGGTTGGCGATTCAGGAATTGGGGAATTGATTTTGTAATTTTTTTTATTTTGCGTTCGTAATAGTGTGTAACAAAAATTTATTTGAATTTTCTCACAGGGATTTTAAGGGATAAAAAGCGTTTGCAAAAACGCTTTTTATCCCTCAAGAACCCCACCCGCTTTGCCGCAGGCAAAGCGCGTTATTCTTTTTGAAGCGAGAGAACCTTACTATTTTTTTGCTTCGTCTGAAAAAAGAAAATCGTGGTGCGGACGGATAGAAAAAGGTTAAAGAACTGGATTGTATTTGTAAAATCATCAAATTAATTACTACGAGGCACTTAATGTAGATTCGAGTAAAACAAAACAAAAATTATGCATCCAATTTTAAGAAACGTTCTGGCAATTCTCGCTGGAGTATTCATCGGTGGGTTAGTCAATGGAGGACTCATCAGTATTAGTGGTTCGATTGTTCCTTTGCCTGAAGGTGTCAACCCAAATGACGTCAACAGCATCGCTGAAAACTTGCATTTATACGAAGCGAAGCATTTTATTATGCCGTTTCTTGCTCATGCATTGGGGACGTTGGTCGGTGCATTTGTGGCGGCATCCATTGTGGTTAATAATAAAATGATGTTTGGAATTGTCATTGGCATTTTCTTTTTAGTCGGTGGTGTTATGATCAGTATGATAATTCCTGCGCCGACTTGGTTCATTGCCTTGGATTTACTTGTGGCGTATATTCCGATGGGTTGGTTAGGTGGAAAGTTGGCGAGTCGGTAGCTGTTTTTCGGGGTAGCAGCAAGAGGAAAATTAAATTTTAAAACTTCAACTTATACCATCGTTTCGAATTCAAATACCAAATCGTTGCTACCAATATCAATGCCCAGTAAATTAATTCTGCCGTCCATGCGCCGAATAAACCGTATTCAAAATACTTGATTGCGAGGTTTAAATAAATTAAATAAATGGCAACGATGACGATTTGAATTTTTAACCCAACATACGTCGCGCCCGTTCCGGTAAGTCCATTAAAATAAGTACCACCAAAGCAAAACATAACCAAAATAGGTATCAATAGCAACAGGATAGGTTCTGCATCCAATATCAATTCCCAGAGGTAAGATTTGGTTTCTGTATTCAGCATTTCTGCGGTTGGTGGATTAAAATAGGCGTAAATTTCAGGAAAAAGAATCAGTGGCAAGGCAAGCAATAAGGTCACGTAAGTACATACTTTCGCTGTTTTATAAATAATCGGAACTACCGCTTGTCGCCGTCGTTGACCGATAAAATTACTCACCAGCGTATTTACACCTGACGCAAAACCCCAGCATGGAATCGACAGAGCCATATAAGTATAGCGAACAAGGTTGTTGATAGCAAGCGCTCGTTGTCCCAGATTTTCTACAATCGAATAAAAAACAAAACCACTTCCCAAGCCCACAATTGCTTGTGCCACAGCCGGCGCACCAATGTAAAATTGGTCTTTTATCAATTGAAAATCTATATTTGGAATTTTAAAAAGCTGATAAGGTCGCGCTTTTTTATCTAAAAGAACATAGATGATAAAAGCAATAAACGCCACGCCTTCTGCAATTGTACTCGCCAAACCTGCTCCGGCGATGCCCATTTCTGGAAAACCCCATTTACCAAAGATAAGGGTATAATTCAAAATAAAATTAACGACTGCCAATATCAAAGTATCCACAATAATAAAAATCGGTCGGGCCACGCCTGTATATAAAGCGACAAATGCCACACCGATATAGCTGAAAAAGACGCCCATCGAACGATAATTCAGATATTCCAGACTTTTTTGATGAATTAAATAGTTCTCTTTTTCGAGTAGTAAGGAGAAAAACCAATCGCAGCCAAATCGCATAAATGCAAACATCACCAACGCTAATCCCAATTCAAAATAAAGCATCGAATAAAACGACCGACCGACTTCTTCGCGCTTTCCTTCGCCCATTCGTCGAGCAATAATCGTCTGTCCACCTCGTGAGAAACCAAAGCCAATCGCTGCTACAATCAAATAAAATTGCCCAACAAAACCAATTGTCGCAAAATCTGCCTCGCTATTGACAAAGAGAAAAGCCCCGTCGGTACAAGCAATTAGGATTTGCACCGCACTCCCCAACATAATCGGGGTGGAAATAGATAGAATCTGTTTATATGAGGTATTTAATTTCATAAAGGCGGCAAAGGTAGTAAAAAACGGCGGACGGTGGGCAGTGGACGGTTCATAGAGCGTAGTAGCTGATAAAGAGTAATATATTTGTTGGGTTTTATTGTCATTTTTTTACGTAACTCAAAGGCGTTTTTGCTCCCTTAAGACCTCAACGAAGGCTGTATCATAAGGCAATTTTTCTTTTTAAGAGAAAAATTAAATTATAGAGACGGAGCAAAAGCCATATTTTTTCTTGAAAAAATATGGCTTTTGCTCCGTCTAAAAAAC
The DNA here is from genome assembly GCA_964445895.1 of uncultured Saprospiraceae bacterium. Taxonomy (GTDB): domain Bacteria; phylum Bacteroidota; class Bacteroidia; order Chitinophagales; family Saprospiraceae; genus CAYUNA01. The sequence goes on from CAYUNA010000029.1 coordinate 14,888, forward strand.
AATATTTCGGGGTGCGTTCGGCCAGATAACCTTTGATACTTCCCCAATTGATTTTTTTGAAGCTCGAAAATCTTCCGATTTTCGAGCTTCTCCTAATTCAAAGAAACTTACTTTACACTGTACTCATGATTGATGAAATGAAAACTCATAAAGGTTTACCAGAGAGGAAATCTATTTCTTCCCCTTCGCCCGCTCATTTTCAATAATTTCTTTTAATTGCTCAACACCGACACGACTCGCGATAATTTTTTTATTCTTATCTAAAAGGTAAACTTTCGGCATCGAAACCCCATAAAATTTTTGCAATGCCCGAGCCTTCAAATAAGGGTCTGCTGTAGTCAACCAGGTTGGTTTTTTAGCTTGAATGTCCTTCTTTGCCTTTTCAAGCTCTTTGTGCGTTGCTGAGGTGATGGCAAAAATTTCTACACCTTTCTCCTTGTATTCTGCATAGAATTCCTTCATCTCTTCTGTCGTTTTTTTACAAGCAGGGCAGCCAGGTTTCCAAAGAAAGACAACCGTAAAGTCTGCTTCAACATCATATAGTGAAATCATATTTTTTGTCCAGTCATCCAACTCATAATCGTATAGTTGCATACTCACATTCGGTGCTTGATTGCCAATCAAAACACCGCGAATCATGTAGGCATCGTCACAAATTTTCTTCTTTCCATCCTCATCCATCCAATCCGCAATTGGATTGGCGCCACAATAGTATTTATACGCTAAATGCACAAAAACTTCATCTAAACCCACGATTTGCGGGCGATAATATTTATTGACCATATGCCCGATTGCTGTTCTAAATGCTTCTGGATTATTTTGAAAGCTATCTGCAATATAATCAACTGCAACTTTCAGAGAATCAGGTGATTGCATCGTTAGTCTATCCAAATATTGGTCAATTTTTTGAATCAAATACGGTGTTCGCACAAAGCCCGGCTCGTCAAAATCCCAGTTGTCCCAGAAGTGCGCGCGGTAAAATTTGAAGCGATACGCCTGTTCATCTTCTGTACCTTCCGGAGCAGGCGGAATCGGTATTTCAATCCAACTATTGATGAGTTTGGCAGAGAAAGTACCTTGATTTTTAGTCAACACTTCTTGTTGATGCTTTTCGACATTAGAAACTAAATTATCTAATTCTTTTTGCAATTTAGCTTTCTTTTTTTCATCGGTTGCTTTATCAATTTGCTCTCGTAACTTATTGGATGTTGGAATATTTTCACCCATGTATTTTCGATAATCATAAAACACTTGATTGTCGGGTGCATTTTTAAAAGTCAGGTTTTTAAATAAATCTAACGTATCAGTTTTCATGGAAAAACGTTGCTCCGTTGGTGAAACGATAAATTCAAAAAACTTATTAGCAGGTGGCAATAGAATTAAATAAATACCCGTCGGTAAGGTCTTTTCTCCCTCAAAAATAAATTTCCCGTTGTCTATAAAAGCCGTATCCTGCGAGTACGTTTTATCCGAACGCCGTACCGCGAGATAGGCTTTGTCTTGATTGAAATTGTTGACGGCTACTTCAATTTTATGTCCTTGCTGTGCAAACGTTTGACTAATACACGCACCAATAAAGATAATGGAAAATAAAAAAACTCTTTTCATTCAATGATTAATTTAGAAAATAGAAAAATACAAATCTATAAAGGGTTTTCTCATAAAAAAATAAATTGGACTGGGTTGGCGCGGAGCGACT
>CAYUNA010000030.1:0-16305 GCA_964445895.1 uncultured Saprospiraceae bacterium
TAAATACACCAACTATACTTATGTTAGATAGATTAGATTCATTAAAAGACCGATATAAAAACTTAGAGGAACAAATGGCTGACCCTGAGGTTATCATGGATATGGACCGCTACACCAAAATCGGTAAAGAATATAAAAGCCTTAAAAAAATTGTAGTTGTTTATGATGAGTACAAAGAATTGATGGGAAATATTGAGACGGCGCGTGAAATGGCGAAGGAAGATGATTTGGAAATGAAGGAAATGGCGAAGATGGAGTTGGACGAACTGCTGCCAAAACAAGAAGAATATGAAGAAAAGCTCAAATTCTTAATCATTCCTAAAGACCCTGAAGATGAACGAGATGTGATTTTTGAAATTAGGTCAGGTACAGGAGGCGATGAAGCGGCAATTTTTGCTGGCGACCTGTTTAGAATGTATAGCAAATACTTCTCTACACAAGGCTGGAAGGTGGAAGTCGTTTCTGAAAACGAAAGCGCAGCAGGGGGCTATAGCAAATTGGTGTTGGAAATTACTGGTGAGGATGTTTATGGAACACTCAAATTTGAATCTGGTGCACACCGAGTTCAGCGGATACCACAAACAGAGTCACAAGGTAGAGTACATACTTCGGCGGCGACGGTAGTGGTCATGCCAAAACTCATCATGGAAGATGTCAACATCAACAAAGCAGATTTACGGACGGATACTTTTCGGGCTAGTGGTGCAGGTGGGCAGCACGTGAACAAGACAGAGTCTGGTGTTCGTTTTACGCACCTTCCGACAGGTATTGTGGCAGAGAGTACAGATGCACGGTCACAGATTAAAAACCGTGGAATTGCCTTACAACGGTTGTACCAAAAAGTGTATGATGCCCAACGAATTGCCTATGAAAATGAGGTGGCTTCAAGTAGAAAGTCGTTGGTTGGTTCGGGTGACCGTTCGGATAAAATTCGGACGTATAACTATCCACAAAACCGAGTGACTGATCATCGACTGACGGGCGATGTGAAAAATTTTAGCTTGCAAACTATTATTGCAGGAGATATTGGAGGAATTATTGAACAGTTGCAATTATTTGAAAATACGGAGAAGCTGAAGGCGATTGAAGCAGAGTAATTAAACGATACTAAAAAGGCGATACAGTTAAACTGCATCGCCTTTTTTGATTTGTGATTACGGAGAATTATTAATGACTAATTATTAATCCTTTATGGCAAATAGTTAAATTGCTTAGTTGCCAATTTTGTACAATTCGCCAGTATTTAAACTTGGCTTCACAACTGCACGACGGTTTTCTGAACGACCTTCTTTCGTTTCGTTAGAAGCAGCAGGTGCAGCATCGCCACGACCAGCAACAGTCAATTGAGAAGGATTTACACCTTTCTTAACCAAACGCTTAACTACGCGCATTGCACGGTCAACGCTCAAGTCCCAATTGTCACGACCTCCAGAAACAAATTTCTTGTCATCTGTATGTCCTTCAATCAACAATGACATACTTGGGTTGTTTTTCATTGTTTCTGCCAAGTTGTCGATAGCCATACGAGCATCTTTGTTCAATCGCGTAGAACCACTACCGTAGGTTACTGGACTTTCCAAAGAAACTACCATTGCTCCGTTCTTTTCTGTCAAGCCCAAGTTGCCTGTTACTGCAAAGGCATCTTTTACTTGTTTTTTTACAGCCATAACTTCCGCTTCTTTTGCGCTCAAAGCAGCTTTAGCAGCAGCAGTCTCGCTTTTAGCAGTAGATAAGTCAGACTCCAAAGACGTGATACGACCTTCAAAATCAGTTTTTTGAGCAGCCATGTCAGATTCCAATTGAGCGATTTTCTCGTCCAATTCTTGTACTTTTTTCTGGCTCGAAGCCAAGGATTCAGCTAATGCACCCTTTTCGTTCATCAATTCTTCAAACTTTTTCTTAGAAACACATGATGACATCATGAATGTCGCTGCGAAAAACAATAAGAAAAATCTCAGTGTAGTAAATTGCATGTTAATGATTTAATAAATTTAACAATAGTTATTCGATTCGTTTTATTTGACTCAAAAGAGCCTCTCTGGACAAAATGTGTCGAATACGCATTTTGTTTAGCGGACAAAGGTAAAAAATGAACTTATATTTTAATAACTCCTCATTAGATAGTTGTTTTTAAAATAAAATTTGGTTTGTATATGTCATAATTACAAGTGTTTTTACAAGAGCTATTCAGTCATTTGCTTGTTTTGAAATAGCTAATAAAGCACTCTTTTTGCCTACATTTGTCTTTATTTTAGAAATACTAAACTTTTAAAATGGCTGGAATTTATCTCCATATCCCTTTTTGCAAACAAGCTTGTCACTATTGTAACTTTCATTTTTCGACGTCATTGCAATACAAATCAGATATGGTTGTTGCTATTTTAAAAGAACTAGAATTGCAAAAAGACTATTTAAAAGGAGAAACAGTCGAAACTATTTATTTTGGTGGCGGCACTCCTTCGTTGCTTTCACAAGAAGAACTGGCACTTGTTTTTCAAAAAATCAACGAGCACTACGCTATAAGTAATAGTGTCGAAATTACGCTCGAAGCCAATCCTGATGATTTGACGCCAGAAAAATTAGCAGTATTATCAACCTCGCCTGTCAATCGATTGAGCATCGGGATTCAATCTTTTTTTGAAGAAGATTTACAATTTATGAATCGAGCGCACAACGCAGAGGAAGCTAAAGTCTGTGTCCAAAATGCAAAGAATGCAGGGTTTGATAATTTAACGGTTGATTTAATTTACGGTTCACCGACGACTTCGATTACCAATTGGCGAGTCAATTTGCAGACTGTTTTTGATTTAAAAATTCCCCATATTTCCTGTTATTGTCTAACGGTAGAACCCAAAACGGCGTTAGACCATTTCGTGAAAACAGGGAAAGCACAACCTGTCGATGAAGAACAAGCGGCACAGCAATTTGAAATTTTGGTAGAGGAAATGGAAAAACAGGGATATGATCATTATGAAATTTCTAACTTTGCCTTGCCAGATTGTTATTCCAAGCACAATTCGAGCTATTGGTTGAGTAAAAAATATCTGGGTATCGGTCCGTCGGCGCATTCATTTGATGGTGTTTCGAGACAGTGGAATATAGCTAATAATGCAAAATATATGGCAGCTTTGGCAGAAGGAAATCTGTCATTTGAAAAGGAAATGCTCACAACAACGCAGCAATATGACGAATATATCATGACGTCTTTGCGGACGATTTGGGGCTGTGAGTTGGAGCGAGTTGCGGGGTTTGATGAAAAATTTAAAAAATATTTTCTGAAAAACGTTCAGCCTTTCTTAAATGATGGGTCTGTTTTTAAAGAAAATGGCTTTTATTTTTTAACAAAAAAAGGTAAACTATTGGCAGATAAAATTTCGATGGAATTATTTTTTGAATAGAAATTTTGTTCGCCTCATTTTAAATATACTAACAATTTATTTGTGAAGCCGTATCTTGAAAATTATATTTTTTCGTGAAAAAACGGCATATTTGCAAAGAGAACCCACTTGAAAGTATCCCTATCCGCTTATGAAAAAAATTTTAGTAATTGAAGACAGTCTGGATGTTCAGGAGAATATTCAAGAACTCTTAGAACTTTCTGGCTACGAAGTTTTGGTAGCTGATAATGGAAAAGATGGCAAAGAAAAAGCCATGTTGGAGCAACCAGATTTGATTCTTTGCGATGTCATGATGCCAATTTTGGATGGCTTTGGTGTACTACGTATTTTAAGTAAAAATCTAAAAACTGCGGATATTCCCTTTATTTTTCTAACTGCAAAAGTAGAACGAGCGGACATGCGTAAGGGCATGAATTTGGGCGCAGACGACTATATCATGAAGCCTTTTGATGATGTAGAATTGTTGGATGCGATAGAATTGCGACTGAAAAAAAGTGAGCGTCTAAAAAAGTCTTTCGATAAAAATTCTGACCAAGGCATCACCCCATTTTTTAAAGAAATAAAGCAATATGAAGGCTTTGAAAAATTGACCGAAAATAAAGAAGTTCGTCACTATCGAAAACGCGATATTTTATTTGAAGAAAATGATTATCCAAAGCAATTATTTTTTATCAATAAAGGGCGGGTTAAGACTTATAAATCGAATGATTTTGGTAAAGAATTAATTATTGAAGTTTTTAAAAAAGGAGATTTTCTTGGTTTTATTCCTTTGATTCAAGAGGGAAGATATACCGAATCGGCGGCGGCGATGGAGGAGTGTGAAATATCAATTATTCCCAAAAATGAATTTTTTACACTAATTCGTAGTAACTCTAATGTGACCGCTCAATTGGTCAAAATGCTCGCCAATAATGTTGTCGAAAAAGAGAAACAATTGCTGAGCATTGCCTACGATTCAGTGCGCCGAAAAGTAGCGGATGCCCTTCTCCAATTAGCAACGGATTACGATAAAAATGGTCATGCAGAATTTAGCATTTTGCGGGAAGATTTGGCAAATATGGTTGGAACCGCAAAGGAAACTGTGATTCGAACGTTGTCAGAATTTAAAGACGACGGATTGATAAATTTAAAAGGTAGCCGAGTGACCATTTTGGATAAAGAAGAGTTAGAAGATATGCCTTATTAACAATAAATAACATCAGTGAATAATTAGCAGTTAGCAATTAGCAATGTGCAATGAAAGTTCTCAGTTGTTTAGAGAATTGTTCATTGCACATTGCTAACTGCACATTGCTAATTGCTTCACGCTGCCAATTCGTTCTCAAAATAAGCCGGAATTTCCAATTGCCCTTTCAAGACACTTCGGCTAATCACAATCCGCTGTACCTCTGAAGTTCCCTCATAAATTTCCGTAATCTTCGCGTCTCGCATCAATCGTTCAACGTGATATTCCTTGACAAAACCATAACCTCCATGAATTTGTACTGCTTGAACAGTATGCTTCATGGCAACTTCTGCCGCAAATACTTTTGCCATCGAACTCGCCAATGCATAATCCTGATGCGCATCTTTCAACCAAGCTGACCGGTAAACCATCATGCGTGCTGCTTCGATATCCGTTGCCATGCTCGCAATTTTAAAAGCAATCGCCTGGTGCTTGCTAATTGGCTTACCAAATGCTTCGCGCTCATGAGAATATTTAACTGCCAATTCATAAGCTCCTGCCGCTACTCCAAGTGCTTGTGCTGCGATTCCAATTCGACCACCGCCAAGCGTTTTCATCGCAAATTTGAATCCAAAGCCATCTTCGCCAATTCGGTTTTCTTTTGGTACTTTCACATCGTTATACATAATGGTGTGCGTATCTGACCCTCGGATTCCGAGTTTATCTTCCTTCGCACCAATGACCACACCGTCCGACTCTGCATCAACGATAAAAGCGTTGATACCTCGGTGTCCTTTGCTCGTATCCGTCTGGGCAATCACGAGGTGAATGCGCGACGAACCACCATTGGTAATCCAGTTTTTTGTACCGTTTAATAAGTAGTGGTCACCCATATCAATCGCGGTTGTGCGCTGACTGGTGGCATCACTTCCTGCTTCTGGTTCGGATAAGCAAAATGCGCCAATCCATTCCCCTGTTGCGAGCTTGGTAAGGTACTTTTGTTTTTGCTCCTCGTTGCCATATTCTTCCAATCCCCAACAAACTAATGAGTTGTTGACAGACATCAAAACGGAGCAAGAATTGTCCACTTTTGAAATCTCTTCCATCGCCAAGACGTACGACATCGTATCCATTCCGCTGCCGCCATATTCAGGAGAAACCATCATACCAAGGAAACCCATTTCGCCCATTTGCTTAACTTGTTCAGTCGCAAACTTCATGTCTCGGTCACGGTCGATAACGCCAGGTTTTAGTTCATTTTGAGCAAACTCCCGAGCGGCCATTTTTACAGCGTATTGCTCTTCTGTTAGTTGAAAATTCATATTGAAAATGGTTTGAAAAATTTGGTTAGTTTTATTAAAAATTTGGTTTTGCGAAATTTCGCTCAAAATTAAGGCAATTTGGGCAAGAGGGCAAGGTTGAGTCGATTTTTTATAAAAATAGTAGGAAAAATGAACGCTTTTTATATATTTAAATCCATTTTGACCTTATTTTCAATAGAAAATAAACTATTTGCTTTAACAAGCTGGAAAACAATAACGATTCTTTGACAAATCCCGTGGATTAAAATTTAAGGAGGGAGAAAATTGCAAATTTTCGACCTCCAATAAAAAATAGTGCGCGTTGCCTGCGGCAACGCGGGTGGGGTTCTTGAGGATGAAAAATGATTTTTGCAAAATCATTTTTCATCCTCAAACTCCTCTTGTTTTTAATGCAAAGAAACTTTTGTTACACGGTATTTAAAACCCTCAGAAACAAAAAAAATACCTAATTTTGTTCATGCTCTTATGACACAAAAGTTTCTTTACGTTTTGCTCCGCGAATCGCATCGTATTTATTGAAGGTCAAAAATTGAAAAATATTCTACATCCTGATGAATCAAAGAAACTTATGTTACACGAAATGAATACACTTTATTATTAACTGAAAAACACAACTCATGTTTAAAAATTTGTTCTATTTATTTATAACGATTAGCTTATGTTCAGCTTGTAACTCTACCCCAACCCCGAATGAAGAAACTTCTGAAAAAGGTAATCCAACTTTTGGTGAAGTTATCACGGAAAATGGTGCAGTTCCTTATGGAAGCGTTTTAGCTAAATTGGAAAAAGTTGATACCATCAGTGTGAAAGTTGCTGGAAAAATTGAATCTGTTTGTCAGAAAAAAGGCTGTTGGATGAACTTGGTTCAAGAAGGTCAACCAGACATTTTTGTCAAATTTAAAGATTATGCTTTTTTCATGCCTCTGGATTGTGCAGGCAAGGAAGTAGTGATGGAAGGGATTGCTTTTAAAGAAATTACGCCAGTCGATGAATTGCGACATTATGCGGAAGATGAAGGTCAAACAGCGGAAGAAATTGCCGCGATTACAGAACCTAAAGAAGAATTGAAATTTTTGGCTTCGGGCGTAGTGTTGTTAGAGGATAAGGCGAAGAACTAAGGATTGTTTCAAGAATAATATCGAATTTTAAATCATGGTGATTGCTGCAATCACCATGATTTTTACAACCACATCTATTTGTATTTTTCATTTAAAACATTGAGAAAAAACGGCACTTGTCATTTCCTGTGGATGACCATTCTCTGTATTTTAAATATGCCACTTTTTGCGCAAGAGAATCAGCTCGTCGATAGCCTTTCTGTGGTTTTAAAAACTTCAAAAAACGATACGAATAAAGTTATTTTACTTAATGATTTGGCTTGGGAATTGAAATTTGATAATCCGCAACAGGCGCGCATTTACCTGGATTCTGCCTTGATATTGGCGCGAGGTTTGAATTTTAAAAAAGGGGAAGGCAACGCCAATAATTATCGTGGAGTGGTAGAGGATATTCATGGAAATAGCAATTTAGCAATTCAGTTTTTTGGAAATGCGTTGACGATTCGGCAAGAAATTGGCGACAGAAAAGGTGTTGCATCGCTATTTAATAATATTGGAAATGTCAACGAAAACTTAGGACTTTATGACAAGGCTTTGAAAAATTATACCGAATCATTGCGACTTCGGGAGGAATTGAAAGATACGATTCGGATGGGGCGACTCTATAATAATATTAGCATCTTGCACGAACGGATGGCTAATTATTCGGAAGCCCTGGATTATTGTTTGAGGTATTTGCTGATTTGTGAAGCAACGGGTAATGAGACGGGTATGGCAAATGCGTATAATCTGCAAGGCAATATAAAAACGGAATTAGACCGATATGATGATGCAGATAAGGCTTATACAAGAGCATTGAATATTCATCGTGCAGAAGGGAATAAATGGGAAGAAGGGACTGTGTTAACCAATCTAGGAGGACTGCAAGATTCTTATGGCGAAAAAGATTTGAAGACTGAAATTACACCGAACACGCTTAATTATTTTGAAAAAGCTGTTGATTATTTTAACCAATCCTTGACTATTCGCACGAGTTTGGAAGATAAAAGTGGTCAATCCGAAATTTTCAATAATTTGGGTTATGTTTTAAAAAATAAAGGCACTTATTGGGAACAAAAAGGTCAGCCGAAAGAAGCGGATAAGCAGTGGCAGGAGGCCTTGAAAAATCTAAATAAAGCACTGGATATTCGATTGGATTTGGAAGATGCGGCGGGTGTGATGGAAGTTTATAATGGAATTGCAGACGTTTATCGACGACAAAAAAAATATGAACAAGCATTGGATTATACGCAACGATATTTTGATATAGCAGAGGAGATTGGAGCGGCTAAATTTAAACAGAATGGTTATAAAGATTTTGCGAGAATCTACTATAATATTGGAAATTTTAAAGAAGCCTACGATTTTCGAAAAAAATATGATGAACTGAGATATGAACTGTATACAAGAGAACAATCAATTGTCAATGCTCGTCGGGAGTCTCTTTATTCAGATGGAAAAAAACAGTTGGAAATTGCGAAACAACGTCGCGCCTTAGTTGAACAAAAAGCAGCGTTGGAACGTGCTACTTTTTTTAGAAACTCACTAATTGCAGGAACTCTGGGCTTGGTTTTATTACTTGCTTTGCTAGTTAACCGAAATCGAATTAAGACAAAATCAAATGCAAAATTAGCGAAAAAGAACGCAGAAATTGATGCAGAAAAAGAAAGAGCAGAGACATTATTATTGAATATTCTACCGAAAGAAACGGCGCGAGAATTGCAACAGTTTGGTAAGGCAAAAGCCGTTCGTTATGAATCAGTCACGGTTTTATTCACCGATTTCAGATCTTTTACGCAAATTGCAGAACAATTGTCTCCAGAAGATTTAGTAAATGAATTGGATGAATGTTTTCGAGCATTTGATGACATTGTCGAGCGACATAATTTGGAGAAAATTAAAACGATTGGGGATGCGTATATGTGTGCGGGAGGACTACCCACAAAGAATGAAACTCACGCTTTAGACGTCGTGGCAGCAGCAATAGAGATTCGGGATTTTATGGTGAAATTCAATCGACGGCAAGTAGAAAATGGAGCACCAAAATTTGAAATTAGATTGGGTATAAACACTGGCGCAGTTGTCGCTGGAGTAGTGGGGAGTAAAAAATTTGCGTATGATATTTGGGGGGATGCGGTCAATTTAGCAGCGAGGATGGAAGAAAATAGTGCTCCAAATAAAATCAATATCTCGAAATCTACGTTTAAATTGGTAAAAGACCATTATATTTGTGTACCAAGGGGAAAATTGAACGCTAAAAACAAAGGTCAAGTGGAGATGTTTTTTGTAAAATCACCACTTGCAGCAATGTCTATGCAGTACAACGATGCCAAACATTTTATTTTAGAGAAGCTGGATAAAGAGTTGAAACCTAACCTCTTTTATCATGGAATGCGTCATACTTTGGATGTGCTGAACATCACGGAGGAGCTTTGTCTTGCCGAAGAAATCAACCCTTACGAAACACTGCTATTGAAGACAGCTGCTCTTTTTCACGACGCTGGTTTCACCATCAATAACCAAAATCACGAAGTGCTCGGTTGTGATTTGGTGCGTGAACATTTGCCTCGATTTGGCTATAATAAAGAAGAAATTGAACGAATCTGCGGAATGATTATGGCGACGAAGATTCCTCAATCTCCTAACAATCATTTGGAAGAAATTATTTGTGACGCAGATTTGGATTATCTGGGCCGCGATGATTTTTACTCAATTGGGCAAAGCCTTTTTGAAGAGTTGCAAGCCTATAATGTAGTACAAGATATCGAAACCTGGAATAGAATTCAAGTGGGATTTTTAACGTCACATGGTTTCTTTACAAAAACGAACAAGAAGCGAAGAGCGTCGGTAAAAGCAGAGTATTTAGAGGAGTTGAAAGAGATTGTAGCGGGGTATGAAAGTAAAGCCTAACGCTAACTTGATGAATCGTAACCTTACTTTATATGCAGCTTTTTTGAGTCTTTTGCTTAGTTTGGGGCTGCTTTCTAATCTTTATACCTTACAGAATGTCGCATACGATGTTTCATTTAAGGACACTTATTTTGTTGTTCCGGCAGGTTACCCTTATGCTTTTTTAGGGGTAATTTTTGGAATAGAATCTTTTCTTTTTTTTCGCACAAGAAAGCAAATTTTTGCAAAAAAGCAATTGCTACTTCTTGCTTATTTGCTATCAACATTATTATATTTTTTCTTCTGGCAAACATATAATAGTATGACAAACGTCTGGAGATATGTGAAATATCCAAATGGTAAAGTAGAACCAGCAAATTACCCTGAAAATTTAGCTGTACTCGTTGTGCTATTTGTCTTTTTACCAAGAATTTTTTCCTTAGGCTACTATTTTTTATCCAAAAAGACGGATTAATTTTCGATGATAAACTCCCCCAAAATTGGGTAATGGTCCGAAATATCCATTTTTATTTTTTTATATTTTAAAGGTTGAATTTGTTTGTTATAAAAAATATAATCTAGCCGGAAATAAGGTAACCCACTTCTATAAGTCTGTCCCCAACCATTTTCCATTTCTTTAAAAAAGTCTTCAAAATCATTTTGAAATAAATCAATTAATGCCGACTGTGGTAAGCTATTAAAATCACCAGCAATTATTGTTGGATGAGGGCTATCCTTGGCATGTGCCAATAACTTTTCCGCCTGGGCTTGTCTTTTACAGACGGAATGACCAATTTTCCGAATAAGTGTAGGTATTTTCCAAAGGTTTCCTTTTTTTAAATCTGTAAGAATTGGTGTGATTTGATAGGATTGTAAATGGACAGAATACACTCTTAAAAGCGTTGAATCTGGTAGTTGCAAATCTGCCCACAATGCGCCATTGCCTGTTTTTTTTGAAAAATTGACTTCCCCTTTTTCAATAATTGGAAAACGAGTATAAAGAGAATTCCCACGACCACGAAGACCAAAGGCATTGGGTAAACGCAATGTTTCCATGATATTTTTAGCATACGACACTTCTTGTCCGCACAAAATATCGACCTGTCCAATCTCTTTTGAAAAATTTGCTAATGATATTTCTTTAATGCCATTTTTGAAAGTTCCATCTTTTAAAATGCTTCTGAAATCATTAATGTTGAAGCTTAAAAGTCGAATGGGTTTTTCGTTATTTTTGGATTGATTGGGGATTTTGTTTTTTAAGTTTGGAGCGAAAATAAGAGTACTAATAATTAGTAATAAAACAGAGGTTCGGTTGAGCCATGAATTATTTTTTTTCCAAAAAAAGAGCATAATAAAATGTAGAAAAAGTAGGAATGGCAGAGTCAACCAACAAATGAAAAAATACGAAATTTGGCACGCAGAAATAACTACTCCGCTCATGCCAATTAGTGTGAAGAATATTAAGAGAGTGTGCGTTGTTCTTAAAAGGATTAGACGCATTTTGTATCAAAAGATTTGTCAAAGAATCACTTGTTATAATCCGACACAAAATAACACATTTTACCGCAAAAAATGGGTAATGTTTTTCTATATATTATTGTCCAAATTGTAAATGAAAAAAAAAAGTTAACGATAGGCAGCACATTGACCACTTCATTCGTAATAATTATGGTTTAAAGAAATAGGCGTTAAAATTGAAAAGCAGCCCTTTATTTACTCTCACTAGGTTTTTTAATAAACCAAAAGGGCTGCTTTGTTTTTTCTTTTAGATGCAAAAATACCAAGCTTCCCACTACGCACTTCTCATTTTTTTTTCGATTATTTTTATTCTTTTGGTTGGAAATAACTAGGCGTATTATCTTCCTCTTTTTTATCCGGAATATCATAAATTGCAGGGTCAGACTCTGTGCGCTCGACAGTCTCCTGCATTTTATCCATCGCCTCTACTGCTTCATCCCAAAACTGCTTGAAAGAAGGAGAAGCTATATCATAAACGTGACGCATTTGTCCAGGAAAAGCCTCTAAATAGGGATAAGTCATCGAGGAGGCTGTTGTTTTTGGCGTAACTACATGGGCTTGTTCGCCAACCCATAAAATAATGCTGAACATTAGTGTCAGCAAAGCCGCAAAGAGCATTCCTCCCATAAATTTATTGACGATATTGATATTAGCACTTTCTAAAATTCCTTCCAAACCATTGGCTATCATGCGAATAATGACCATCGTCAAAACGAAGGCTAAGAGTGTGCCTGCAAAAAATAACCATGCAGAAGTGTCGCCAAAAGCGGTCTCCAAAAATCGGGTAGCGGCTGGTCCAAACTTCATTGCTGCCATGATACCGAAGACCACGGAGAAAAAAGTGAAAACGGTTTTGATAATACCTCTTGAAAAACCGATGAAGAAACCCCATCCTGCCACTATTAAAAATATAGCATCTATCGCCATAACGTAGTTTTCGCTTTAGAGCATGTTTAAATTTTACTCTCCTGATAACCAATATTTTATGAACCTGACTTCAAATTAGCGCAGTCATGTATCTCGATATATTCCTTTGCTAATTTATTGTCAGAACCATAAACTATTGATTATCAGTTCGGTAAAATTTTAAACATGCTCTAAAAATAGTTATTATTCATGTACGCAAGTCTGTTAAATTCCTTTAAGACTCCTAAAAATTAAAACAATTAAGGATTATTTATCGTTTAAGTCAAAAAAAAATAGGAACAATCCTTGCCAAGTATTTGTTAAACGTGTGCAAAATAAAGCATTCTACGGTAAAGTGCGGATTTTTAGGATATTTTGCGTTAAAAATTCGACTATTATCCCAAAAAGACATATCTTTACTCTTATAGAAAGATTACACTTAGTAATTATTTTGCTCCGATTTTTCCAAATAAACACAATATCTTAAATTTTTGTAAACAAGAATTTAGTTTTCATTCAGAATAAATTACCCCCTTTATTCCTGGTCACACCCTTGGTTGATAATTTTTTTTACTAATCGCTTTAATTATTGCTTATGAAATTCATGACCACCAGGATAATTGTTTTCACTTGTTTCTTTATTGGTGCAATTTCTTTGCCCAGTTTTGGACAGTATTCCAATTCCCCTGAAATATTAAAACCCGTTTTGCCTAAAGCCTATGGTTTGGCAGAATTTGAAGAAATTTCGGAAAAATATGCACCTGACTATCAACACCTGTTAGAGGTTTGTAATGGTGATATCGATGCTGCATTTACCAAATGGCTAAAAATGCTATCTGACATGGAAGCAGAAGGCCAAAAAAATGGACTGAATTTAGGTGGTGTGAAAATGTGGATGCAAGTATATTTTGATAAAGATGGTAGCATTGATAATATTGGTTTTTTCTTGAAGCCTAATTCAAAAAATATTGATCAAGCTGAGTTAAGTGCATTTTTAGAAAAATTTGCTCGACAGTATAAATTCCCAATTGATGCCACTAGTAAGTTTTCACATTATACAGCAGTATCTTTTCCCGTATTTGCCGCCAATTAATTTTATTAGATATTTTATCAAATAGAAGAGGTTAGCAACAAATCTAAATCTGTGTGATTGATGCCAAATCGCTTGCCCAAGTACTCATTGGTTAAGCAGCCTTTGTATGTATAGACGCCATTGCGCATCCCGTGATGGTTGAACAATAATGACCCAATTCCTCCCGTAGTTCCGGCTTTCAAAAGCAAAGGTGTTAAGATATTACTCACCGCAATTGATGCTGTTCGAGGTACTTTTGAAGCAATATTCGGCACACAATAATGAATAACGCCATGCTTGACAAAAGTTGGATTTTTATGTGTCGTTACTTCTGACGTCTCAAAACAACCCCCTTGGTCAATGCTAATATCCACAATCACGGAACCTTCCTTCATTTTCATCACCATTTCTTCCGAGACAATCACTGGCGCACGTCCAGTCGTTGAATGAATCGCGCCAATAACCACTTCTGCGGTTAGCAATTCTTTTTCTAATTGTATTGGATTTAAAGTAGAAGTATTCAATTGTCGATGCAATACCTGTTGTAAACGCATCAATTTATAAACGTTATTATCGAAAACTCGAATTTCAGCACCCAGACCAATCGCTACCCGCGCCGCAAACTCTGCAACAACTCCAGCCCCTAAAATCACCACTTTTGCAGGCGGTACACCCGAAATTCCTCCAAGTAATACGCCCCGTCCGCCGTTCTTTTTACTCAACAATTCTGCCGCAGTAATCAATGCGGTATTGCCGGCCATTTCACTCATAATCCGCACAATCGGGAAGATGCCGCTCTCATCTTGAATATACTCCATCGCTAATGCAATGACTCGCTTCTTCTTTAATTTATTAATGTATTCTTCCGAAATTAATGGCAATTGCAACGGCGAAATCAACATCTGGTCACTGTGGAAATAATCTAACTCTTCCACTGTCGGAGGTGCGACTTTCAAAATCACACTTGCTTTGTACACTTCTTCTTTGCTATACGCTATTTCTGCTCCAATTTCGGAAAACTTATGGTCACTATAATTAGATTTTTCTCCTGCTCCTGTTTCTATAATTACCCGATGTCCATGTGCCACTAAAGTCGCTACAGAAGTAGGTACCAAAGCCACCCGATTCTCCATAGACGTCTCCTCTTTTGGTATCCCAATAAATAATTTATTAGGCTTTTGAGGCACTTGCAATGTCTCGGTTTGCGTCTGTCGCTGACCCTTTGTCAGAGATTTTGGAATGGATATTTTAGAATAATCAGTCATTTTTTTCCAAATTAAAGACTTTTCATGCTTTAAAAATTGAAAGCACAAGGTTACAAATGTAGTATTTTTTGCTGTAAATTAAGGACGATTCAGTTTTTATTTGCCGCAGCGTATTTAGTGTTTAACTTTTGAAGTGGTTCTTTGTTTGTTCTTGCAGATTTTTTTGAATGAAAAATTGGTTGAAATCGACTATTCTTTTTCTAAAGGCATCGTATTTTTTTTGTGTAAAATATCACTCCAAACTTTGATTCGTTCTAAATCTTCAGGCGTATCAATATCAAAAATACCTTCTGGAAAAGAAACACAGGAAGTGATAGAAAGGTGTTGCTGAATAATTTTTTTTGCGCCGCCCTCCTCTTCTAAATTTAAGAGGTCTTCAAAAATGGTTTGGCCAAAAAATGCTGGAACACCTATATTTCCAGCATAGCTTGATGCAACAATTTCCGCTTGTGTTGCTCGCTGCTGCTGGACAATTTGATAAATTAAATCTGCTGAAACGAATGGTTGATCGCAAAGCATTGTAACAATTCCCGTAGTCTCTGGATGCTGTTGCCGAATTGCGTTCAGTCCAACCGCAATAGAATGTCCCATGCCTTTTTGCCAATTTTCATTATCGACAATTGTAACAGGAAGATGCGCTATTTTAGGTAAAATCAACGATTGATTACCACCTAATACCACAAAAACAGAGCGCATTTTTACAAACAAAGCCTGCTCAATAATGTGACAAATGAGAGGTTTGCCCGCAAATTCGACTAATTGTTTGGGCTGCCCTAAACGAGAAGAATTACCAGCAGCTAGTATCAGTATAGAAACATCAGAAACCGTTTCAGAGGAAGCTGTCGTAGCATCATACGCTTCATTCCCAATACTTTTTTCAAAAGAAGAATCTTTTGAAAAAAGCTTTTTACGACTAAAAGGAATGGAGAAAGGTATTTTATGTTGAAAATTTGAAGACATAGAAGGTTTACTTGTTTTTGCAAAATTAAGTAAACCTTCTATATGTTTTCAAAAAAAACTTAAAAATATCGTTCAATAGCTTCCATGAATGTATTTCGACGACTTGCAGATACATTCATATTCTTACCATTTTCCATGACGACATAACCACCTTTACCGCGTACATATTTTTTTAGCCAATTCAAATTGATGGTATGTGACCGGTGAATTCTTACGAATTGATGCACATTATTGAGTATCTCTTCAATGGCTGCCAGCGTTTTGCAGACGATTGTATGGCGTCCGTCTTGAAAATAAATGGTGGTGTAATTTCCGTCCGCAACCATAAAAAGGATATTTTCAATTTTTTCAAAAGATAATCCTTCGGCAGTCGGCAAGGCAATTTTTCGATGGGCAGGTGTAGCCCGGATGGCTCTTAATTCTGGATATAGGAGAGGCATCTTTGCCAATCCTACATCGGATTTTTTGACAATTTCCATTACGCATTGATTTTAGTGTAAAAAAAACTACAATAGTAATCGGGAGAACGCATGATTTATTTTTTTAATGATTCTTAGTACTGTGTAACAAAAGTTTCTTTGCATTTTTCACAAAGGGATTTCAAGGGAGCAAAACGGTTTGCAAAAACCGATTTGCTCCCTTAACACCCCACCACTCTGCGCCGCAGGCGCGGGGGAGTGAGGTGTTTGAAGCTCGAAAATCTTGTGATTTTC
>CAYUNA010000031.1:0-16237 GCA_964445895.1 uncultured Saprospiraceae bacterium
GGAACAAAACCAAATTCTAAAGTGCCAAAGTAGAAGTAGTAAGCCAACTTATCATAATTAGCTTAACTTACTACTAAGGAACGATAAAACATAACCTCCCTTAATTGGTCACTGTTAACTGCTTATTGCACATTGCTATTGCATTTCTCAAAAACAACGGAATGACCGTCGCATGTGTTAATGGAATTTTTTGCGGGTCTTCTAAGTCTTTTATCATTTCAGCGTATTTTTCAACACCGTGTTCCTCTTCGATATTTTTTCGGCGTTCTTCATCCTGAAAATGAATCAACATGCCGTCAGGGTCAGCTTCGGGATGAAATTGGGTACCAAACATTTCTGGAGAAAAACGAATGCCCATTATCGCACGTTCCAGTGGAATTTGTGGACGGATTTTTTCTCGTAAAATGATTCTTGCGCCCAATTCCGTCAATCGTTCATAATTAGGCTTCACAACTTGCCAATCTCTAAAATCTGCTATCCAAAATGGATTGGGTAATGTTTCAAAAATCCACTCTCGTTTGCCAAATTCCGTTTTATGTACCGGAAATGTCCCAAAAGATTTGGATTTTCGGCGATTCACGGTCGCTAATTTAAAATGCCGCACTGCCATCTGGAAAGAATGACAGATAAAAAAGAAGAATTTTTTATTTTCAATCTCCTCTTGATTGTGTTCCCAAACGCGCTGCATCAAATCAAAATACGCCACGTCCCAAATACCATCGCCCTCATAAGGACTGCCTGGTCCGCCCGTTCCGATAAAAATGTCGTACGCTTCCATATCTGGAATCTCTGCTTTTCCGCGCGTGTCAAATACTGTCCATTCGATGTCTCCAGAAAATTGATCAACAATTTCCTTAATACATCTCATCCCTTGATTGGGTGTGCCATCGTACAAATCGAGGATGGCTAATTGTAACTTTTTCATAGGTATATTATATTCATGGTGTCTGATGATTCTTTTGGAGGTGTGTCGTGAGTCCAGTATAAAAAAGAATATTTCGGAGTGCATTCGACCAGAAAACCTTCCGATACTACCTAAAGATAACTATTTTGTTGCAGCTTTCTTTGCTCGTGGCTTGCGCTTCACTGAAGCTTTTTTAGCCGCAGGTTTCTTCGTAGGCACATTAGTAGCCACGCTATTTCGTACAAAAGTACCCCAAGTCAAATTATCCTGACCAGGCTTCTGCGCTTTTGCCCGCTCAATTGCATAATTCGCTGCATTTTCCACCACCCATTCAAAATTTTCTTCGCCCACAGAGTTAATATCTGCGTCTGGTGCTGGGTTACAAAAATCAATAGCATATGGAATTCCATCTTTTACTGCAAACTCTACCGTATTAAAATCATAGCCCAAACCTTCATTCAACTTCAAAACATAATCCTGCATTGTAGCCAATAATTTTTTGCTAACTTTAAAATCAGCAACATAACGCAAGTGATGCGGATTGCGCGGTTCGTAGTCCATCATTCGAACATACTTCCCGCCAATACAGTAGCACCGGAAGTAACTATCAAATTCAATGCCTTCTTGCAACATCATCACCAATTGCCCCGTTTCGTTGTAAGCTTCCCAAATATCTTCCAAGCTCTCTACTTTATAGACACTCTTCCAACCGCCGCCATCGTGAGGCTTCATCCACATCGGAAAACCACCCACATAATCGATGATTTTGTCCCAATCCAACAGTTGCATATTAGAGAAAGACTCTGCACTAGTGTCATCTGGTCGTTCTTTAGACGGCAACAATACTGTTTTGGGAACGGGAACGCCAATTTGTTCTGCCAAAACATTATTAAAAAATTTTTCATCCGCACTCCACCAGAATGGATTATTGATAACCGCAGTACCCGTTGCTGCTGCATTTTTCAAATATGCCCGATAAAAAGGAACATCCTGAGAAATACGATCAATAATAACCGCATAACCTGTAGCTTTATTTTGCATCAACTCTGCTACCTGAACTGGTTCGGCGACGATGCCTTTAATATTTTTTGCGTTAATACGCTCCACAATTGCTTGTGGAAAACTGCGCTCTTTTCCGAAAAGGATGCCTATTTTTTTCATTGAAGTGTGATGTTAATGGATTAATGAAGCATAGACTTTAAACTGTCGTGCTTCGTTATTTATAACCATTTGTTTAATTTTAGAACCGCCACGATGGGTTTCTCAAGGGAGAGAAATCCGCAGGCGCATAGCTAATTATTTGCTAAAGTAAATTACTTTTTGCGCCGCATTTAAATTTCATTTAGAATATAGCAGGTACGTAAAATCAGTTTTAAAAATAAGTGTTCATTAATAATCAACCCTCAGTCATTAAAGCAAAGATAAATAATGTGGAAACATCTCATTCCACAACGGCCAATCATGCTTTATCCAACCTCGCATATCTAACCAATGGTCAATACCTTTGGCATGTAGAATACCTGACATCTGCTCGTTATCTTCTTTTAAAATATCCCATTCAGACGTACCCAAAACAATTTTCATATTGTGTAATTCTGGGTTATCCAAACTCGGCACATAGTCTACGGGATTATTAAAATAAACATTATTATCGTAGTAGCCGTCTAAGAAAGATTTGATATTGAACGCACCACTCATACTAAATAAATGACTTACGCGCTCTGGATGACGGAAGGCGAAATTAGCGGCTTGGTAACCACCAAAACTCGGCCCAGCCATTACCAATTTATCATAGCCTGTTTGATGACGAATAGAATCCACTACCTCTTCCACCAGCATTTGGTCGTATTTGGTATGATTGTAAACCCGCGTTTTAGGATGCATTTGCTTATTGTACCAGCTCATGTCGTTGATACTATCAGGACAATAAATTTGCACCAAACCTTGCTCCAAAAACCACTTGGCAGAGTCTACCAAACCAAGGTCACTAACTTCCCAAAAACGACCCATTGTCGTCGGAAAAATAACAACTGGGCGACCAGCATGGCCAAATTTAAGCATTTCCATATCTTTGCCCAAAATTGGCGAATACCATTTGATATATTCTTTTTTGTATGTCATAAGTAAAGGAAACTTTGATTAGTCTTTAATCTTTAGCAATTCACACTTTTTTGATTTGTGTATCACTAAGATTAAAAACCAACTTACTAAAGATTATATTAAGGTAGGGATTGTCCTCTTTAAAATATTTAGAAAAAATAAATTAACTTTTTAAGAACAAGTGCAAAATTAGGGTGTTTTCAAGCACATTTGCAAATTAAAACCTACTGATTTTCAAAGGGTTGTACATTTTTACATTTCAAAATCCTAAATAAAATGCTGATTCACATTTTGTTATCCGAACAGAATTTGGCATAAGTATCTTTTAGGAAATAATTCATCTTGAATGCCAAATAGGGTCAAACAATATTTTTTTAATTTTTTCAGCAAAAAATCCAAATTTATTTTGGTTCAACACGAAAAAATTGCCATACATCAATATAATAATCTGAATTCAGAGCAATTAGAGCGAAAAATTCGGTTCGATGTATACTTGCCTCCCACTTATAAGACAGGGAAGAAGCAATATCCTGTCCTCTTTTTTAATGATGGGCAAGATATGGAAGCCGTTCAATTGTCAAAAACATTAAATGAATTGTATCAAAATCAAGAAATTGAAGATTTGATAATCGTCGCTATTCACGCTGCTGACCGAATGCAAGAATATGGCGTGGAGTTGCAAGCAGATTATGCGGGACGAGGAAGTAAAGCCTGGACTTATTCGCGATTTTTGTTAGGGGAACTACGACCATATATCATGCGGCATTATCGATGTGACAACGAAAAACAAGGCATTGCTGGATTTTCTTTGGGGGGTCTATCTGCGATGGATATTGGCTGGAATCATGCGGATATTTTTAGTAAAGTTGGTGTTTTTTCTGGTGCGTTGTGGTGGCGATCAAAAGCTTTTGAGCAGCACAACCCTGATGGCCATCGTTTGATGCACGAGATAGTTGCCAAAGGCCCAAAGCGTGAAGGAATGAAATTTTGGTTTCAAACTGGTACGAACGATGAAGATAGTGACCGTAATAACAATGGTATCATTGATTCAATTGACGATACACTGGACTTAATTGAAGAATTGACTAAACTGGGATACGACCGGGAAGAAGATATTCATTATTATGAAATAATTGGCGGCTATCACAATCAATACACTTGGGGCAAAGCAATGCCTGAATTTTTAAAATGGGCATTTCGTCGCAAAAAAGCCTTTGCAGAACTTTAACAGGCGTTTTTTATAAAAAATAGCTATAGATTTAATAATTTGCGCCCTTATTCCAAAACAACTGGCACATATTTTGATTGTTAATAATATTAAAGTATTGCAAAAACCTTATTAAAACCATTTTCTTGAAACCGATTTAGAAATTTAAAAAGAGAAAATTACCACATTTATTAGCACACAATATCAACACCTATCGCTTTTTTTCACCCTAATTATTGCTATTAAATTTGGTATCCAACAAATTATTAATCCATCGAAAAGCTTGCTCTTTCGGAATTAATTTTTGCTGCTGTTTTTAATTTTTTATCAAAACCGATTTATCCATGAACTTACACCAATCGAAACCGATTTACACCAGCCGTAAATCTTTCCACTACGCAATACCCGTATTAAGCAAACCTACTATTTTTAAAAAGACAATCCCTGCAACTGCATTTTGCAGCTTCGCAGCACAAAGGTTTTTGTATGAAATAAATATACATTAACTAATAATTTAATGTTTTGAAATTTGTTCGCTATTTTTGCACCTATATTTAACAGTCGTGTGCAGAGATAGCTTAACATCTTAGCAAACGGCTTGTGCCATTCCCCCAGAGAAAGTATGATTTAGCTTTCTTTTAAAAATTGCTCAAACGTTAGAAACAAATTTTAGAATTAGAATGCTTCATGTGAAGATAGTTGGTTGTTAGCGACGATTTCAATAAATTATCGCTGATTATCAATTGCTTCCATTCAGCACAAACAAGTTTTTTCCCAATTTTTAAAAAGTACTTAAATTAAAAAAGTATGAAGAACCGATTACGAATTTTGGGGCAATTTGCGTTGCCACTCCTTTTCTTGTTGTATTGTAGTCAAAATGTCGCCGCGCAATGTAGCCTTACGGGTACAAATTTTACAGGCACTCTAAACAATCCCGTCTATACAGGTGCATCCAATACTTTCCCCCTGGATGCTGATTGTGAAGCAAAGTTACCTGACCCTATGCTTAGTGTTCAAGGAACTAACGGCTTTACAGCAATGATTAATGGTAATCCTACAATTACAAACATTGGTACAGTTCCTTCTGGCGGCTATATGGTCGGCGACCAAGTAACCGAACCAGATATCATTACTTTTACTTACCAAGTAGAAGTGACCGGTAATGGCAGTACCACTGTGGAAACTATGTGTGTTGAAGCAGCCTTTATTGATGTGACACCACCGGTGTTTGATATGTCACAAGTGCCTGCTGATATTACGGTCAGTTGTCCTGATGACATTCCGCAAGCTCAGACTATTATGGCAACTGATGCGTGTAGTAATGGTATGATTACATCTTTGAGTGACGATGACCCTGATCAAATAAATAGCTGTATAACCTCGTCGATAGAGATTACTCGTATTTGGGTTGCAGAGGATACACAAGGGAATAAAGATACGGTCACTCAACTTATTACTGTACTGGGCAATCAGCCTCCTGTTTTTACCGGGACACTGACGAATGAAACGGTTGATTGTAGCAATGCTAATTTTGCTCAATGGTTTGCTCAGATGGATGCGATTGCGAATGACTCAAATAATTCATCTGATGATTGTGGAGCTATCACTGTTACCAATGACTATGATGCCAGTCAGCCGGATACCCTTTGCGGAACAAAAACCGTAACGTGGACTTTTGAGGATGATTGTAACGCTTCAATTACGGCAACGGCTACTTATACTAAAGAAGACAATTTAGCACCAACACTTATGGGTGTTACGCCAAGTCAGACTATCAACTGTGAAGATATGACGCCTGCTGCACCGACTGTAACGGCTACGGACAACTGCGATACAGACCCGGAAGTGACCATGACCGAAGTGACAATTATGGGAGATTGTGCTTTTAGTGATACAATTCGTCGGACGTGGATTGCTGTTGATACTTGTGGAAATATGGCAACCGCGATGCAAGATATTATTAGAGAAGATACGGACGGACCAACCTTCGTAATGGGCTTTACGCCACCGCAAGATACCGTGATTAATTGCGAAGAGAATCGTGATACATCTATACTGGGAAATATTACGATGGCGGATGTTGAAGACAATTGTGATTTGAATTTGACCATTACCTTTTCAGAAAATGTAACTTTTTCAGAATGCGATAGCTTACATGTACGAACCTGGGAAATCTCGGATGCTTGCGGCAATATGCTCACTCACGCGCAAACCGTAATGGTGCAAGATACTACACAACCAGTTATCACTTTTGCCCCCGCAGATGTTTTGATTGCTTGTGGAGATAATACTGACCCTTCCAATACAGGGCAGCTGACCGCATCCGATAATTGTGCGATGCCAATGATTACCTCTGTGGACAATATTGTATCAGCGGATTCGATTGCGCGCGTTTGGACCGTTAATGATGGTTGCACAGCAGCCGTCGTTTACACACAAAATATCTATATTACGGATACTATTCCACCAGAAATTGTGGGTGGCAACAGCGTCAGCATTAGTTGTGATTTCAGCGATAATATGGCGGATGTTTTCAAGGGCTTTATTCTTTCTCATGGTTCAGCTTTTGTAACGGATAATTGTACAGAATTTCCAGATATCACTTGGATGGCTTTTTATTCAGGTACTAATGTAATGGCGGATAGCACCAATTTTGCGGACACGCTAAGTAGCATTACTTGCCCAACTCCAGAGATGGGAATTTTCACTTCTGTCGATGTTGATTTCATGGCATTTGACGAAGCAGGAAATTCCGATACCATGACTTTTTCTTTTACCATTATTGATGATACGGCACCTGTTTTAACAGATTGCCCAACGGATATGGTGGTCGCAAATGATACGACTGTTTGTGAAGCAGTGGTTACTTTGGATATTCCGATGATTACAGAAGACTGTAATAATATGACCATAATGCAAACGGCAACTGATGCTGCTCCTATCGTTTCTGACAATCCTGGAGACTTAGAAACACCTGTCAATCCAGTCGAATTATTTTTCAATGTAGATGCTCCGCCTTTTAATGCGGATGTAGATGCATCGTTAAGAATTGGTCTTTTTAATGCGGATATTGAGCAAAGTGGTGAATTTTTTAATGTGATTGGTGAGGACGGAACAGTGCTTGGGCAAACGCTCAACACAACAGGGCAAGCACAATGTACCGATACTTTAACGACTTTCGTGATTACAGCAGCGCAGTATAACGCATGGGCATTTGATGGTGTGATTAATATTACTTTAGAGCCGAATATTCCAGCGGGTCTGCCAGGTCGCTTTGCGATTAATCAAATTTGTGGTGCAAACAGTAATGCCATCGGACAATTGACATACGAAGGCAACGAACCAAGCGGTGTTGTTTTTGAATATAGTATCAATCAAGGAGATACAGTTGTTGCAGCACTTGAACCTTTCGACCTTACTTTTCCACAAGGCGTTAGCGATATAGAATATTTTTTCACGGACTGTACAGGCAATACTTCTACTTGTTCTTTTAGTGTGACGGTAGAAGATACAGAAGCACCGGTAATTATTTGTCCAGCAGATATTACAATGGATGTGGATAGTGCTTTGTGTGAAAAAACACTGGAAATTCCTTTATTTACCAGCGTGAGTGATAATTGTGCAGTCACTACTCCGATTACGGTAGCTGCCACGAATAATGCAGATTCCTTGCTAACTTTTGCTTTAAATCCAAACCTCGGTGTACAAAACGCAGAGGATATTTTAATTAATTTCCCAACGCCTTTACAGGCCAATGCAACACCTGGTTCGGTTGAGTTAATTATTGAAATCCAAGGCGATTTTAATAATTCAGGTAATGAGTTTTTTGAAATTTTTGACCAAGATGATAACCTTATTGGTTCAACACAGGCAACAATGGCAAATTGTAACATTGCTGGAAATTTCACTATCAATATCGATGCTCAAACATTTAACAATTGGGCTACAGCTGGACCGATGTTTTTCACCGCTGTTTCTAATTTAAATATTCAACCTCCAGGTAATGCCGATTCGGGCATCAACCCTTGCGATGATTTGGATGCAAATGGGCAAGATAGCATTAGCTACCTAACTGCTTATTTGCGATATGAATCAGTTTCTCCAGATTTTACAATTTCGGGTGCTACAAATATAGCAACGACGACTTTGACTCCCCCACTCGTTCCACAAATGGCAACTTTGAATCCAGGTATCAATACTGTTACTTACGCAGTTGTTGATTTAGCTGGCAATCCTGCGGAGTGTTCGTTTGATATTAATATCGAAGATAATGAAATTCCAAGTGCGGAATGTGTACCGCCACTTTTTGTCAACATCAATCCTTCAGGTTTTGTACAAGACACTATTTTTCCAAGTGAAATTGACAATGGTAGCTCTGATAATTGTACGATTGCCTCAATGGAAGTAAGTCCAAATTTGATTACTTGCGACTCGATTGGTGAGGTTATCAATGTAACTTTAACTGTAACAGATGACTCTGGTAACACCGATATTTGTACTACACAAATTGCGGTCGAAGCCGAAAAGCCGCAACCAAGTGTTGTAAGCAATTGCGGAAGTGACACTTTATTTTTATTTGCAAATCCTCCAGTAACGCCAGGTGGCAATAATGCATATCAATGCGAATGGATTGGTCCTGACGGTTTTGTTTCTTTTGATTGCAATCCTGTCATTTTGGAAGCCAATGAGGACAATAGTGGTTTTTATACAGTGACTATTACTGGAATTACTGGCTGTGAAGCTTCAGGAACAGTTCAAGCAACAATTAATGATTTACCGCTTTTAAAACCATCTATTCAAGCGGATGATACCGAAGTTTGTGAAAATACAATTGTTAATTTTACAACGACACCTGTTCCTGGAAATGGCGTTTCTTACAATTGGTTTTTTGGTTCTCCACCCAATGGTGTATTATTGTCAACAACCAGCACCAATACTTATAGCTGGTTAGGTCAAAGTACTGGTTTTTATAATTTTTATGTAGAAACACAACGTGGATTTTGTAACTCAGAACCTTCAGATGTCCTAACGATTGAAGTAAAAGATGGACCAGTAGCACAAATTTCACCAGCAAGTGCAACGATTTGTGAAGGCGAAACGTTGACCTTCCCAATTGTTAATAGTACTGCAAGTTCTTCATGTGTGTGGACAGGCCCAGCAGGTTTTAATTCAAATAATTGCTCGCCTGCCCCGATTGTGGATATTTCACAAGCAAATAGCGGCTTTTACAATTTAGTATTAACCGAAGATGGCTGCGAATCCGATCCAGTGACTTTTACTGTTTCTGTTTTAGACCGACCTGATACGCCATCAATGTTTAGCAATACATTTCCAAATAGTCCTCTTTGTCAAGGTGAGACTTTATTGTTAAGCACATCCAATATACCTGGGGCCGTTTCTTACGAATGGCAGAGTCCTTCTCTTACAATAGCAACTTCTTCTAGCAACACGCTAACTGTTCCTATAGCAACGTTACCACAGCATGGTGGCAATTGGCGCGTTCGTGCCATCGGCAACCCTTGTGTTTCTGAATGGTCAGAATTTCATTTTGTTTACATCTCAGTCCGCCCAGAATCTGTAACTGCATCCGTTGCACCAAATCCCGCTTGCGAAGGCGAAACGGTAACATTTAGTGCTTCTTCTGCTACTCCAGATGTCAGCTATGAATGGTTTTATCCTGATGGAACAACAGTAGTTGCTGGTGAAACCTTTGACATTGAAGAAATCACTTTAGCGGATGCAGGAATGTACACTGTGGTGGTCACTAACGAATTTGGTTGTTCAAAAACTGAATCAGTAACCTTACAAGTCAACGACCGACCAAACATCACAGGTGTAGCGAACAATGCACCAAACTGTGTGCTTGGCCCAGTTGATATTCAATTAACTGCTACCGTTTTCCCTCCAAACGATGGAACCTATACATTCTTATGGACAGGCGATGGGTTTTCGTCAACAGATAGCGTTGCGACTATTCCCCAGGCGACAACGGATGATAGTGGACCATATACTTTAACGGTGACTAACGGAGATGGCTGTTCTTCAATTGTAGCGACAACTACGGTAATTGTACCGCCAGTTGTGCCTACACCAGCCGCACCGACGACAGATTCTCCAAGTCCATTTTGTGATGGCGAAACTGTTGTTTTTACAACGACTGTTGGGGCTGGAAATAATGTAACTTATATTTGGGAAACCCCACAAGGAGTAATTACTACAGGAAATTCTTCCTTAACGATTGCACCAATTACGATAGCCAATAGTGGTTCTTATACTGTAAAAATCGAATCGGATGGTTGCGAATCTGCTGCTTCTGGTGCAACGGTGATTGAAGTACAACCAAAGCCAGTCGCCATTCCAATGAGTAACAGCCCCGTCTGTGAAGGCGAGTCTTTAGAATTATTCGTGGATTGCATGACTGGTACGCAATATGAGTGGCAAGGTCCAAATGGCTTCAGTTCCTCTTTGTGTAATCCAGTAATCCCAAATGCGACGGTAGATTTGATGGACGAACCATATAGAGTACGAATTTTAGTAGATGGTTGTTGGTCAGACGAAGCCTTGATTTCAGTCAATATAAAAGAAAGACCAACGCAACCTGTAGCGGTGAATTTTGGACCATATTGCTCAAGTTCACAAGATGTGACAGTTGGTGTTTCAGCGGCTTCAGCTACTGCGGGCGCAACCTACACTTGGTTTGTCGCGGGTACGGATGTCGCGCTGGGACAAGCAACTGGATTGACTTTTACCATTCCAAATCCTGAACAATATGGCAATGGTACAACGTCTTTCGTAGTCGTTGCAACCTTAGATGGTTGTGACTCTGAAACGTCTGCCTCAACCGATGTTGAATTAAACATTATCCCAGCCAATGCCGCAGAAGCGGGGCCTTCTATCACGGTTTGCGATGGTGACATTATTACTTTACAAGCAACTGCACCAACTGTTGGTACAGGACTTTGGACACTCATTGAAGGTAATCCAATGAATGTTTCTATTGCCAATCCTGACCAATCAACGACAACTGCGGCTGGTTTCACACCAGGTGTTCCTTATGTTTTTCAATGGACACTGTCGAATGGCGTTTGTGAAAACTACTCTTCCGATACGACAGGCGTTTTTGTAAATATTGTAGAATTTGCCGATGCTGGCGAGTCCGTTAGCGTATGTAACGAAACGGAAGTTCAACTCAATGCGACTATGCCAACTTCAAATATTGGCGTGTGGTCACAACCTGATGGGCAAGAAATTCTCGGTGTAACCATTACTGACCCTGCTAATCCGAATACGACAGTTACGGGCTTGATTCCAGGTCAATCTTTCTTATTCACCTGGACAATAGAAGGCGGTTGTGGTACAGATGAAGAAACTATCAGTGTTACCGTTTCTAATGAAACTGCATTTGCAGGAAGCGATATGGAATCTTGTAGCACTGATGGCTGTATCGAATTGAGTGCTGATGCAGCAAGTGGTGGCGGCGTTTGGGCAACCAATGATCCAAATCTGGAAATCATTTCACCTAACGACCCGAACACAACTGTTTGTGGATTCACACCAGGCGAAAGCGTTTTGACTTGGTTTATTAACGACGGCGCTTGTGGCGAGGCATCTTTGGATTCTGTAGTAATTGATTTCAAAATGGGACCAATTGCCATGGACGACCAAATCGGTATCGCATTCGCACAAGAGACAAAATTACAGCTATTGATAAATGATCAAGTACCTGAAAACTTCACCGTTAACATTCTTGATGAACCTGTTGGTGGAACGTTGGAGTTAGAAGCCTCAACCGGCATTATTACTTATGATGCAAACACAAGCTTCATCGGTACAGAAACAATTACTTATGAATTGTGTGCAGAAAATTGTGAATGTTCGACAGCGGTCATTACCATTCAAGTTGGCTTGGACGCTGCTTGTAATGTGCCAAATATTTTCACACCTAATAGTGATGGTATCAATGACTTCTTCGTGATTCCTTGTTTAGCAAACGAGGCAAGATTTCAAAATAGTGAAATGAGTATTTTCAATACCTGGGGTGATGAAGTCTTCGGTGGCGCACCTTATTTGAATAATTGGGATGGTACTTTTGATGGTGAAGAATTGCCAGCAGGTACTTACTTTTATATGTTGAACTTAGGCAACGGCGAAGATGTCATGTCTGGTTTTATCACTTTACAACGATAAATCGTAGGGGCGACCCTTATGGTCGCCCAATGTTATATTTTTGAAAGAATCGGGCGACCATAAGGATACGCCCCTACAAAATAACAACAATGAAAAATATATTCTCTACTATAATTCTTTGTTTCTTTGTTTTTGTGGCTTTTGGACAACAAGACCCGCAGAACACACAATTTATGCAGTACAAATTGGGTTATAATCCTGGCTATGCGGGTGCGAAGGAGTCTGCTTGTATTGCTTGTCTTCACCGTGCGCAATGGTTGGGTTTAGATGGCGCACCAGAATTTACGGTGATGTCTTTCAATATGCCGTTGTTCAATCAGAAAGTAGGTATCGGTGCAAATTTGGAACGTTACAAAGTTGGGCTTTTTGAAAGCTATACTTTTGATGCTGTCTATTCTTACCGAGTGCGAGTAGGTCAAGGGTCTTTGGGCTTAGGTTTACAGGGTTCGGTGCGATCATTGGAGGGTAATTTTCAAATGGCAACTGCAACTGAAGACCGTTTTGCAGACCAAAGTATTCCATTAGGACAAGAGAGTAAAGTTTTGGCAAATGTTGGTGCTGGATTGTACTATTCGTCACCAAAATTTTACGCAGGAATTTCTGTACCGCGTTTTTTGAAAAACAATGTAGATTTTGCAGATGAAAATAACGTTATTTCTCGTGAAGTCAATCACTTTTATTTCATGGGTGGTGTTACATTCAACTTGAGTGATAAGGTAAAATTACAACCACAAACTTTGGTAAGATATGTTTCTAATGCGCCAGTCGATGCGGATATCAACGCTAATTTAATTATCAATAATCGCTATATCTTCGGCGCCACCTATCGTTTGGGCGGTAATAAAGAAAATAGTACAGGCGAATCGTTTGATATCTTAGTTGCCGCACAATTGACAGACAATTTGCTTTTTGCCATGTCATACGATATTACTATTTCTGATTTAAGAGATTATAATAGCGGCAGCATCGAAGCAAGTTTGCACTACTGTTTTGGTAAATCTCAAGGTGAAGAATATACGAACCCACGATTCTTTTAAGTAAGCAAGGAGTCAAGAGTCAGGGCACAGGATGCAGAGATTACACAATATGTAAATTCTGACTTCTGACCCCTGACTCCTGACCCCTCTAAATAAATTCTATGCAAGGCTTTAAACTCATTCTATCCCTCCTTTTCCTGTGCATTTTCACTCTAAATTCACAAGCACAGCAACAAAGTTCCAAATCAAAATCTGCGGATAAACTCTATGAAAAAGGAGAACTCAATCGCAACGTTATTTTAAAAAATACCGCACCGATTAATACGGCAAACCTGGAATTCTCCCCTGTTTTTTACAACAGTGGTTTGGTTTTCGTTTCTTCTTATAATAAAGGATTGCGCGATAAAAAAGGAGAGACCTTTTTAGAATTATTTTATTCAGAATTGGATGCCAACGGAATGCCGTTGAAGCGCGACGATTTTTCTGTTAATTTAAATTCAACCAAACACGAAGGGCCAGTTTCTTTTAATAAAACAGGTGACGTGATTTATTTTACTCGAAATAATTCTAAAAATGGCATCACCAAAGCGAGCGCAGATGGCGTTAGTCGTTTAAAAATTTATGAAGCCAAACGAGGAAGTGCCGATTGGGAGAATGTCAAAGAACTGTCTTTCAATAATGCAACTTTTGACTGCATGCATCCGTCGCTTTCAGCAGATGGTCAAACCTTATATTTCACTTCAAACATGCCTGGCGGCTTTGGTGGCACAGATATTTATATGGTTCAAAAACAAGGTAATGCCTGGGGACAACCAATCAATCTTGGTGAAGAAGTCAATACTTCTGAAAAAGAAGGATTCCCCTACATTCACGAAACTGGGACTTTATTTTTCTCCTCCAACGGACATGGCGGATACGGTGGATATGATATGTATATGTATGAAAAAACAGGCCGTGGCGGCACCGCTTTGAAGAACTTGGGTGTTCCATTCAATTCAGGTAGCGACGATTTAGGTTTTATCATCAATGAGGCAGGCACACGTGGATACTTCGCCTCCGACCGAACAGGCGGCTACGGCAAAGATGATATCTACCTTTTTGAAGCAGAAGAAACTTTAGTCGAAGAATCAGCAGCACCTATCAGTGCGCGCATCAATACCTACGACGAAGCGACAAAAGCTCCCTTGGAAGGTAGTACGATTCGTGTATTTGAGCGAGCGGCAGATGGTTTTATTGAAGGCAATGAATTATACGATATTCAATTATTGCCCGTTGGTGATGATGGTGAATTAGTGATGAAATTGGTTAGAAAAAATGCAGAATCTCTTGGTGAATCCAGTTTATTGACCAACTCAGAAGGTGAAGCAATTTATCAAATGTTAGCCAATAAAAATTACATCATTTTAGCAACTAAAGAGGGCTATGATTATGGTGAAATTATGTATTCTACCAAAGGTATCGAAGGTGCGCAAAACATCAGTATTCCTTTAAAAACGAAGTCTTGTACCAATGTTTCAGGCGTGATTACTTCCGAAAAATTTGACACTCGTGTTCCAAATGCAATTATTCGAATCGTCAATGAAACCACAGGTAAAGAAGAATTTTATCGTACCAACGCCAATGGAGAATTCAGTGTTTGCTTGCCATTGGGTTCTGTTTATGCGATTCATGTAGAAAAAGATGGTTATACGCGTGGTGTAAGTAAAATTTCAACAGCAGGAAAAACGACAACGCAAAATGTAGATATTAATGTAAAATTAACGCCAATCACTGAAAATATTATCAATGAACCTATCCGTGAAGGTAGTGTGATTGTTTTGGAAAATATCTACTATGATTTTAATAAATCGGTTATCCGAAAAGGGGCCGATCGCGAGTTAGACGGCTTGGTACAGTTGATGAAACTTTATCCGAGCATGGAAATCGAAATGATTGCACATACGGATGCAAGAGGCTCGGAGAAATACAACTTGGATTTATCCCTAAAACGAGCAGAATCCGCACGCGACTATCTTGTGCGCACAGGCATCTCAAAAGACCGCATCACAGCATTTGGATATGGAGAATCACAGTTGAGAAATGATTGTTTTGATGGCGTGAAATGTACCGATGAGCAACACCAATTTAATCGTAGAACGGAAGTAAAAGTTACTCGGATTAGCGAACCAGTAAAAGTACAATATCAGGAAGGCAATCCATTTCAAGGGAATGGTACAAGCGGCGATAGTGACCGAATGTGAAACGAGTTTCGGGTTGCGAGGTACGAGTTAGTTTTACACTTGTGTACTCCCGTCGCTTCAACAACCCGCAACTCGGTTTACTTCACAACCATCGTAATTTTATAATCTTCTTGCGCGATTTTTTCGCCATCTTTTGGATAAGGATTGACTGCCATTAAATAAATGGTATGCTCCCCAATTTGCTGAATAGCATTCTCTTTTTGCTTGCCCTTCCGCAAAATCTCTACTTGTTTCGAGCTATTTTTCGTTTTGATGGTCAAGTTCACTTTCACCTGTCCTTCCCATGTACAAGTCGTTCCTTCAGGACAACGAGAATCCTCTGAGACGTTATTAAAGATAATTTTCAAATCATCGTTTTCAAATTTTACACCTTTCTTTTGCGTCATTTTAAATGGTGCGTCAAATTGGACATTGTTGTAGTTCCCATCGTCCTCTTGTGCTTTTTTGGTGTCGCAAGCAGCCAGCAATAATAGCATTGCTGCTAAAAATAGGTAAGTTAGATTTTTCATATTATTGTTTTTTATTTTTTCAAAAAATTTGAGCTTAAACTTTTCTGGTTCATTAATGACTAAGAGCATGTTTAAATTTTACTCTCCTGATAACCAATATTTTATGAACCTGA
>CAYUNA010000032.1:0-15802 GCA_964445895.1 uncultured Saprospiraceae bacterium
TGTCCAAAAGTAGCTGCGATGTTGAGTCAAGCCGTAAACTAGAGTTCAATATTTAGGGTTCCTAATGTCCGCTTATATCTTGTTGATTTTTTGCAATCGTTTCTTTTGAATGAAATAAAGCAAAACCAATCCAATCAATAGGAGCGGATAAAGCACGCAAAAAATCAAGAAATTTATTTCATAATAAGACAGCCCAAAGGTATTGGATAAATTGATAATAAAATCGGTGCAATAGGCATAAATGATAATTAAACAATCAGTTAATTCATCCATTGAGCTGTTTTATTTCGCGAATTTTCGACTGTATGTTGATTGATTTAATGAGCAAAAGGAACATTAACCCAGGCAGTAAAATCACGAGGAATATAATATTTGCCCAAGCATAATTGCCCGTTGATTTCAACGAATTGATAATGCCAAAATAAATAGGGTCAGTATATTTGAAGCGTGTTTTTAATACTTCAACATGGTGTGTTTTGCAAAAATCAGTGTTGTTATGGCATTGCCAGGTACACTTTTCTTTATTCGCTTCTGCTGAATTTATCGCAGTAACGCCTTTGTAATGAAAACCTTCCTCTTGAATTGTTGACCTAACCCACTCATTCATCAATACCATTATTAAAAATGGCAAAGTGAGTATTGTCAAATAACGAATTCGTTTTTTCATTTTTTAAAAATTATTTTTTGGGGATTATACTTTAGGAATGAACAATTAATTACTCATTCCTTATGAGTGAGCTTTAAGCCCGCTCAAATTTCATTCATCAAGTCTACTATTTCAAAACCGAAAAGAAAAAAGTCGTTCCTTTTCCTTGTTCCGATTCCATCCAAAGTCGCCCACCCAATCGCTGTACAATTTTCATACAAATTGCCAAACCAATGCCTGTACCTTCATACTCATGTCGCTGATGTAGCCGCTGAAAAATTTCAAAAACACGTTCTTTATTATGTTCCGCAATCCCAATTCCGTTATCAGCGATACTAATAATATGCTCTGTATCGGTTTCTGTGGCTTGGACTTGAATTTTGGGTTGTACGTTTGGTCGTCGAAATTTAATCGCATTTCCCAGCAGATTTTGAAACAACTGAATCATCAACGTTTTTCGACCTTTGACAGTAGGCAAATTACCCATTTTGATAATGGCATCGTTTTCTTCAATTCTGACTTTCAAATTATACTGACCAATTCGACCGACTTCATTTAAGTCAATTTCTTCTAGTTCTTCGTCCGATTTTCCAACCGTCGCATATTTTAGAAGCGCATCCAATAACGCATTCATTCGGGTTACGCCATCGGTCACATACTTAAAATAAAGTTGCTGTTTTTCATTTAATTGCCCACCAATCAAGCGGTCAATAATCTGAGTGTAACTCCCAATCATTCGTAGTGGCTCTTTCAAATCGTGACTTGCGACGTAAGCAAATTGCCGCAATTCTTCATTGGCTTGAATTAATTCCTGATTCTGCCGGGCAATTTGGTCTGATTTCTCCAAGAGTAACGATTGGTACTCATTTTCCTTCGTCAATTGCTCAATTTCATTTTGCTTTTCACGGATGGCATGACGAATTTCTAAGTCCAAAAACTGACGGTTACGCTGTACTTTCGCAAATTCTTCCTGTATTTTTGAATAAATAATTTGATAACTCAATGCTTCTTCATACTTCCCAAGTTCTTTGTAGAAATGCGCTAACATTTTATATCCTCGAATCTCCGTCGCATCGTCTTTCATCACTTTCGCCGCTTCAATTCCTTGTTGGGTAATCGTTACTGCTTCTTCTAAGTTGTTCTGTTTTGCTTGAATGTTGGCAAGATTCAAAAGATTGATTTGTCGCCCGTTGATATTGCCTAATTCATCAATTAGGTCTTGTGCCTTTTGGGCGTAATTGATTGCTCGTTCAAGGTCACCACTCTGCAAATCGGTACGACTCAACTGCGCCAATGTGTGTGCCAACATATCTCGAAAATTATATTCCAAAGCCAATTTAAAAGCCTTTTCGAAGTAATCGCGCGCCACATCTGCTTGCTCGGTTGTGTAGTGTATGTTGCCGAGATTGTTATAAATCACTACCCGATTTTTATCATTTAAAATATCATCGTAATCCTCTAAAACCTCTTGATATCGTTTGATTGCTTCTTCATAATTGAAAAGGTGGGCGTAAATCGTTCCGATATTGACTAAGATTTGCGCAATTTGTTTGCGGAAGCCAATTTTCTCGCTTTTGTCCAATGCTTCTAAAAAATACTGCATTCCAATTTTATAATTGGATTTTACCCCACATACTACGGCGATATTTTTTAAACCCATTACTTCTTTCTCCAAATTGCCAGTCCGCTGACTTAATTTCACCAAAGTCTGACTCAACTCCAATGCTTGCGAATACTCTTTGCGCCAAGTCTGTACTTCTGACAATTGTTGATAAATTTCTACCAACAAATGTTCATCCTTCGCTTGTCCACTATTTTCTAAAAAAGTGAGTCCATCTTGTGCAAATTGATATGCCTTTTCATAATCTTTTTTCAAAATAGCATTCTGACTCAAGCCCGCCAATGAACGCACAATTCCCGCTGAGTTGCTTGATTTTTGACTTTCCTTAAATGCTTTGTTTAGATAAATTTCAGCTTTTTCAAAATCCAACAAATTTTGATAAACGTCTCCAAAAGTTAGAGCAGTTCCTATTTTTACAACAGCTGTTTGTGTAACCTCATTTTTTTTTAAATCCTCTAAATAGGTCAACGATTTATGATAAAATGAGGCATCATCCTGATATTTTCCGTTGGTACTGTAAATTCGCGCCAAAAGCAATTTTGCATCATCCAACTCCTTTTGTTCAACAACACCTTGTACGCCAAAATCCAGCGCAATTTGTACCGCATTCATCGCTTTTTTTAGTTTCCGACTACGATAATACGCCTTAGATTCTGTCAACAAGTTTTGTATTTGAATAGTATTCATTTTTTGTCGAGATTGGTCATTTTGTACCAATATTTTAGTAACAAGCAGAGATGTAGACATTGTTCAAAGTTTTTGAGGGATAAGTGAAAAAATAACAAAAATCGATGCAAGGAACGCGAACAAAGTAAATTATCATGCTTGAAAGGATGATTTTTTCGTGTTCCTAAAAGGAGGGATAAGGGAACAGGTTATTTATTACTTATTCCTCAAATCGTTTTTGATGTAAATGTATTTTGTCGGAATCCAAATAGCGTGTTGTTGGATGATTGATTATCCAAACAATTTGCCATCCTTTCAAAACTGAACTAAAAACAAGTATTTTAGCGGAGTGATTTTTTGTAAATTAAGGAAAAACACTTAGTGAGTGCCGCGTAAAGTAAGTTACTTTATCTTTTACACAAAGGGATTTTAAGGGAGCAAACCGGTTTGCTCTCTTAAAATACCAACGCCCCGCGCCTGCGGCGCGGGGGAGTGAGTTTTTTGAAGCTCAAAAATCTTGCGATTTTCTCGCTTCTCGTAATTCAATGCAAATTAAACTATACTAAGGAACGCGAATTAAATAAATTTACGTTTCTAAGAATCATTTAAAATGGTATATCTTCATCATTCATTTTACTTGGGCGAGTGATGATAGTTGCGCCGGCATCTTGTGCAGGAGAGAAAGTATCTTCTGGCAAATCATCAAAATTAGGGTCACCTAAGTCCTGGAAACGAGCGAACTCATCAACAAATCGCAGCTTCACCGTTTCTGTTGCACCATGACGGTTTTTGGCAACGATAAACTCTGCAATACCTTTCAACGATTGTCCTTCTTCATCTTCTAAAATCTGATAATATTCTGGTCGATAAATAAATGTTACCATATCCGCATCCTGCTCAATCGCACCCGATTCCCGAAGGTCTGATAGCTGAGGTCGCTTCGTGCCACCTCGCGTCTCTACTGCCCGACTTAACTGCGATAACGCAATAACCGGAACACTTAACTCCTTTGCCATTCCTTTCAATGCTCGCGAAATCGCCGAAATTTCTTGCTCTCTATTTCCGTTTTTATTATCTGTACCGCCACTCATCAATTGTAAATAATCAATGATGACCATTTGAATATCATGCTGCATTTTCAACCGACGACACTTAGCGCGCAATTCAAAAATATTAATACCTGGTGTATCGTCGATATAAATCGGCACTTCACTCATTTTTTCAATCGCACTTTGTAGCTGCTGCCATTCGTATTCTTCAAGCTTTCCATTCCGCATTTTGTGCCCCGAAATTTCTGCTTCCATTGAAATCAAACGTTGCACCAATTGCACATTTGACATCTCCAACGAAAATACGGCTACAGGCTTTTGAAAATCCATCGCTGCATTTTTCGCCAACGCCAAAACCATCGACGTTTTACCCATACCCGGACGCGCTGCGAGAATAATCATATCCGACGGTTGCCAGCCCGAAGTCAATCGGTCAAGGTCGGCAAAACCAGTTGGAACTCCTGTCAGCCCATCTTTTTTATTTTTGAGTTCTTCGAGCATTTTCAAAGTCTTACTCGCCAACGACCCCATACTTTCGTAGTTTCGACTTAGGTTATTTTGAGTAATATCGAACAACCCTTTTTCCGCACTATCCAACAATGCAAAAACATCAGTTGTGTCTTCGTAAGCATCTTTGATAATGTTATTTGACACTCGAATCAACTCTCGCTGAATGTGTTTTTGCGACACAATCCGCGCATGATATTCAATATTTGCCGTTGAAGCAACTCTATTGGTCAATTCTACTAAGTAATAAGATCCACCTGCCAATTCCAGTTCGCCCGCTTTTTTCAACTCTTCATTAACGGTCAGCAAATCAATTGGATGAGACTTTTCAAACAAGCGCAAAATGGCTTTATAAATCGCTTTGTGCCCATCAGAATAAAAACTTTCCGATTGCAGAATATCCATCACCACCGGCAATGCATCCTTATCTAACATCAAAGCCCCCAAAACAGCTTCTTCTAATGGAACTGCCTGCGGTTGCACCTTTCCAAATACATATTCGGAAAGCTCACCACCTCGGTTTCGCTTGTCTTTTTGACCCGCTGATAACTTTTTAAATTGCTCTCTATTTTTTTCTTTAAAATCGTTTCCGTTTTCCATCGTTTCGCATTTCAGGTTACGTCACACAGGCACTTGTATAAAGTAAATTATACAAATAATGCCCAACTATGACCATTTGTAGAGTAGATTTGGCTACTGAATGTTCTGTTAAAACGGAAAAATAGGTAAGTATAAAGTCTTTTCAATCGCAAGATTACTTTTGAAAAGTTATTATGTGTATGTTGTAAAACGCAATAGCTAAAAAGTGTAAACCGCTTAATCGTGTAAAAATTAA
The DNA here is from genome assembly GCA_964445895.1 of uncultured Saprospiraceae bacterium. Taxonomy (GTDB): domain Bacteria; phylum Bacteroidota; class Bacteroidia; order Chitinophagales; family Saprospiraceae; genus CAYUNA01. The sequence continues at coordinate 5,325 of CAYUNA010000032.1, forward strand.
AATCGTGTATGTGTAGTTGGCGGTTAGCCTGTGTTTTACGATGTATGTTCTAAAATCGTCCTATTTTAAACGTTTTAAGAATACAAATCTAAGGGTATTTTTTGAGAAAACCACATTTTCGACCATCAAGGTTTTAGACAAATTGTGGAGAACCCTAAAACAAATGTTAATAACTTCTAATCTATGTGGAGTATCGTTGCGTATTTAGCAACTTTTCCTTGTTTTAAAAATTATTTTAAACAACTAAATTAGCCAATATTTTGACTATCAAATTTTTATAAATTTAAAGACATCTAAAATATTCGTATTTTAATAAAAATGTAAGAATTTAAAATAATCCCCAACTGTTAGTAAAAATTCATTTCAAATTCACTTTTTTTTAACTGCCAACATTTTAGAAAAAAACTGCTAAAAAAAATACACGACCTGACGAACAATGCGAAATTTTATAATATCTTGCGGCCTCATAAGTTGAATATAGGACAACATAGAATTTGTTGCTTACCTATTTTCTAACCAAATAATACCTAATTTAGCTCTATGAGCCTGGCGAGAAAAATTGACCATACCGTACTAAAAGCGGACTGCACTCCAGAAGATGTTGCACAACTGTGCCATGAAGCACTTGAACATGGGTTTGCTGCCGTTTGTATTCCTCCCTACTATATCAAACACGCTGTTAATATTTTAGAAGATAGCATGGTGGCGGTCGCTACAGTGATTGGTTTTCCAATGGGCTACTCGAACACACCTTCTAAAGTGGAGGAAATCAAGCGGGCAATTGATGAGGGCATTGATGAAGTGGATGTGGTCATTAATATTGCAGCGGTCAAAGATGGCAATTGGAATTTTGTCAAAAATGATATTGATAGTACGACTCGCGCGGCGCATTTGAAAGGAAAAATAGTTAAAATTATTTTAGAAACAACTCTTTTAACGGCTGAAGAAATTCAAAAACTCTGCGAAATTTGCTCCGAAGTCGGCGTTAATTATGTGAAGAATTCAACAGGATTTAATGGTAGTGCAACCGTAGAAATCATTTCTAACCTTCGCAATCTCCTTCACGAAGATGTTAAAATCAAAGCAGCTGGCGGTATTCGTACTACTGCTGATGCAGAAAAATTGGTTGCCGCAGGTGCAGACCGTTTAGGAAGTTCATCTGGAGTACAGATTGTGAAAGGAGTTTAAATTTTCCAATCTATCCATTTGCCTTTAAATAAATCTCGGCTTTCATTTTTTTGCAAAATTGCTAAGAAATCTGCCCGTTTGATACTTCGTCCTCCTAAACTTCCTAAGTGTTTGGTTCTTTGTTGGCAATCTATTATTTCAAAATTTAACTCCTTCAACTTGCGTACTAAGGAGATAAAGCCAAATTTGGACGCATTGCTCACTTTAGCAAACATCGACTCGCCAAAAAAAACTTTCCCTAAAGCGATTCCATACAAACCACCAACTAACTCCTTGTCTTTCCAAACCTCCACTGAGTGCGCAAACCCTAACTCATTTAGTCTAGTGTAAGCCGCAATCATATCCTCATTTATCCAAGTTCCTCCACCTTGTCCTTCTCGATAGGCTACTTGACAGTTTCGCATCACCGTTTCAAAATGCTGGTCAAAAGTTATCTCAAATTTCCGTTGATTAAAATAGGGGCGCATACTTTTCGACACTTTTAATTCATTGGGAAACAACACAAATCGCGGGTCAGGACTCCACCAAACAATTGGTTCGTATTCTTCATTATACCAAGGAAAAATACCTTTGGAATACGCCAGTAACAATCGTTGGGGTGACAAATCACCTCCAATCGCTAAAATTCCATCTGCATTCGTTAAAGCAACAGACGGAAATCGTATATCATCATCGGATAACCAGAACATTTTTTTATGGTTAAGGAACGGGAACATAGTAGATGCCGCTCCTTAGACAAACGAAAATGTCGAAACAACTTCCGTTACTTCGACATTTTTTTTATAGAATTAGACCGTGTAGAAAACAAGTAACTACTTAGTTCGCCATTTCACTCATGAATTTAATACGAATCAAACGAATTTCCTCACGAGTTGCGTCATCTTCTTTTAATTCTGCGAAAGCAACTTCCACATCATCCGTATCGGCTTCCATGAAATACTCGTAAATATCTTCGCGGGCATATTCATCAACAGCATCCTCCAAGTAGTAGTCTATATTGACTTTAGTTCCTGAAGTTACGATGGCATGCAGTTCGTCCAATAAATCTTCCATACTTAAGCTATTCGCCGAAGCGATGTCGCCCAATGGAATTTTTCGGTCGATACTTTGAATAATGTTGACTTTGACTTTAGATTTGTTGGCTACTTGTTTGACCACAAAATCGGTTGGTCGTTCAATGTCATTTTCTTCTACGTAATCAGCAATCAATGAAATAAACTGCTTACCATATCGCTTTGCTTTTCCAAGACTGACCCCTGTAATTTTGGTCATATCATCCATCGAAATTGGATACTGCGTCGCCATATCTTCTAACGATGGGTCTTGGAAAATTACGAAAGGCGGCACATTTTTCTGTTGTGCCAAACTTCGTCGAAGGTCTTTCAACAACTTCACCAATGTTTGGTCTAATACCGCAGAACGACCAGAACTCATGTCTGGTTCTGCGTCCATTTCATCATAATTATGATTGATTGGAATTTCCGTTTTTGTCGGATTTGCAATGAAATCATGTCCTTTCTGCGTCATTCGCAACAAGCCATAACTTTCGATGTCTTTCAACAACAAATTATTCAGCATAGCATGTCGAAAAATAGAACTCCAGAAGGTTTCGTCTTTATCTTTTCCTTTTCCAAAAAGCGGTCGTTTGACAAATCTAAAATCTTGCATTTCCTTTGTTTGGTTACCCGAAACAAAGTCCACCATCGTTTTGATTTTATAATTTTCATCCAACTGAATAACCGCTTCTAATGCCAATTTCATTTCCGCTGTCACATCATGTTTCTCTTTCGGAAAACGGCAATTATCACACAATCCACAGTCTTCATGTGGAAATTCTTCTCCAAAATAGTGTAGCAAAAAGCGGCGACGGCAACCTGTAGTTTCGGTATAAGCCATGACTTCTTGCATCAACTGGGCACTCATTTCCCGTTCAGCTACCGGCTTATCACGCAAGAATTTTTCCAGCTTTAGAATATCTTTATAAGAATAAAAAGATACACATCGTCCCTCTAATCCATCTCGTCCCGCACGTCCCGTTTCTTGATAGTAATTTTCAATAGATTTTGGAATATTGTAGTGAATCACAAAACGCACATCCGGTTTGTCAATGCCCATTCCAAAGGCGATAGTCGCTACAATCACGTCCACACCTTCCATCAAAAAGGCATCCTGAGTCGAAGAACGCGTCTTCGCATCCAAGCCTGCATGATAAGGTGCGGCACGGATGCCGTTGACTTTTAAAACTTTGGCAATCTCCTCAGTAGATTTTCGAGCTTGCACGTATATGATACCAGATTGTCCTGGAATGGACTTGATGATTTGGATGATTTGTTTGAAAACACCATCCTTTTTGCCTTTCGGTCGAACCTCATAAAAAAGGTTGTCTCGATTAAACGAAGAAATGAACGTTTCGGAATTGTTTTCATCCATGTTCAAATTCTTCAAAATATCGGACTGAACTTTTGGTGTAGCTGTTGCGGTCAATGCTACTACTGGAATTCGTTCACCAATCGCATCAATCATAATGCGAATTTTTCGATATTCAGGACGGAAATCGTGTCCCCATTCAGAAATACAATGCGCCTCATCTACGGCAACAAATGAGATTTTTACTTTTGAGAAAAACTCAATATTCTCTTCTTTAGTTAATGTTTCCGGAGCAACGTACAGCAATTTTGTTTCGCCATTCGTAATGTCTTCTTTCACCGTTTTCATCTGTGCCCGAGTGAGCGAAGAATTCAAAAAGTGTGCTACCGAATCCTTCTCACCGTAGCTACGGATAGAATCCACCTGATTTTTCATCAAGGCAATCAATGGAGAAATGACAATCGCCGTTCCTTCCATCATTAATGCTGGTAATTGGTAACAAAGTGATTTCCCCCCACCTGTGGGCATAATCACAAAAGTGTCCTTTCCGTTTAGGACGCTACGAATAATTTTCTCTTGTGTCCCTTTAAATTTGTCGAAACCAAAATGTTCCTGTAGTGCTTCGTATAAAAAATCTTTCGTCGCAATCATGTTCCTCTTGTTGTATTAAAAGTTTTGAACTCGGTAATTATAATTGATTAGAAGCGTTTAAATAATCTGTTACAAATTATTTTGCAAGTACCACGCGGCACTTAAGTGTCTCGTAGTAATTAAACGTTTCTTAATAAAAAGAATTGGTTCTTTGACAAATTCCGTGAAGTAGAATTTAATACTGTGTAACAATTTTTTTTTGACTTATCAAGAGAGAGAAAATTGCAAATTTTCGACCTCCAATAAAAAATAGTGCGCGTTGCCTGCGGCAACGCGAGTGGGGTTCTTGAGGGATAAAAAGCGTTTTTGCAAACGCTTTTTATCCCTCAAACTCCCTTTGAAAAGATTTAAAGAAACTTTTGTTACACTGTATTTAACATCGTGTAAAATAAGTTTATTGATGTTTCACGAAGATTTGTCAAAGAACCAAAGAATCTAATGAATTAAGCCATCATGCGCCGTAATTTTTTCATCTAAAAAGTACGACATATAATAGACTTAAGTTATTGAATCTTTTTCACTTAGGTTGTCGGCGGTTAGTACTTACCATTATATATTAGATATATAAGGTTTAGGAAAATTTGGTGAATAGTTGGCTTTCAGGGGATTGGTAAACTTAGTTTTTAAAATGAATAAAAGTGGAGTGTTTCCTCTTTTTTTAATCTTGAAAACTTAGCTATTTTATTTCGATGCTTAAATTTATAAAAAACTTTCGAAATATTTCGATTATTGCATTTAAATTGGCAATCAATCAAACGTTATTCTCGCAAAACAGTTTTCAATATCAAAAATACTAAAATTTAATTATATTTATAATTTTAAACAATTGATTTTAAGGCATTTAAAAATTTAGTTATTGAAGGGCAAAAGCGAGGTATTGGTCTTGGTCAATTTAAAGGATGAAGGAAATTTCAACTCCCTGCCCCCTAAAACAAAGCTATTTTCAAAAAGCCGTCAAAAATACAAAAATTCATCGTGAATTCAGAAAAAATTATTCAAGAAACTGCGCGTCGAACCATCGAAATCGAGAAAAATACCATTAAATCGTTATTTTCCAGTATTAATACGGATTTCGAAAATACAGTAAAAGCAATTTTCCAGTCTTTGGGGCGAGTAGTGGTCACTGGAATTGGAAAAAGTGCGATAGTTGGGCAAAAAATTGTAGCAACTTTGAATTCAACAGGTACGCCCGCAATTTTTATGCACGCCGCCGATGCCATACACGGTGATTTGGGTATGATTCAACCAAACGATGTAGTCCTTTGTATTTCTAAAAGTGGTGAAACCTCAGAGGTCAAAGTACTCGTCCCACTATTAAAAAATATGGGCAACCTGCTTATCGGTATGATTAGCAACGAAAATTCCTATCTCGGACAACGAGCAGATTATATCTTACATACACCTATTAGTATAGAAGCCGATCCAAATAATTTAGCGCCGACAGCTAGCACAACCGCACAAATGGTTTTGGGCGATGCGTTGGCGACTTCTTTACTTGCCTTACGAGGTTTTACACCCAAAGATTTTGCACAATTTCATCCAGGTGGTTTATTAGGTAAGCAACTCTATCTGCGAGCGAGCGATTTATTTATACAAAATGAAAGCCCATCTGTTTCCGAAAATGCCAGCATTCACCAAACAATTTTAGAAATGACGACCAAACGGTTGGGCTGCACGGTGGTTATGAATGCGGACAAAAAAGTATTGGGCATTATCACGGACGGTGACTTACGACGGATGCTGGAAAAGAGTAATCCCGTAAACTTTTCAACTTTGCAAGCTAAGGATATTATGACTGCAAATCCGAAAGTCATTGAGCAGGATTGTTTGGCAGTGCGGGCGTTAGAGATTATGCGAGAGGGGAGTATTACGCAGTTGGTTGTGGTGAATACTGGACAGTATTTGGGGATTATTCATTTGCATGATTTGATTCGGGAGGGGTTGGTGTAAAATCAACCGATTAAAAATATCGCTGGTTTTTTATGCAAATCTGGTAACGTAATTTTCTTCCACTCCCCAACCCTTTTTGTCAAAATATACTCCGTCGACAATGTCAAATCAGCCGCAATACAAAACCGAGTTTTCGCATTCAAAGTCGCCAAAGCCGTTTCAATCATCTGCCCATTTCGATAAGGCGTTTCAATGAAAATTTGTGTTTGCTTTTGCTTATTTGCAACCTGTTCTAATCGTTTTAAATCTTTTGCCAAATCAGGTTTTTTCGCAGATAAGTAACCAACAAAGCTAAAATTTTGTCCATTCATTCCTGAGCCCATCAATGCCAATAATATCGACGATGGCCCCACCAACGGCACAACTTCAATTCCTCTTTGGTGCGCCATTTCTACAATTACCGCCCCCGGATCAGCTACTCCCGGACAACCTGCTTCCGAAAGCAACCCCATGTCATTCCCTTGCTCGGCAGGTCGCAACATTTGATTAATTTCTTCCAGTGTCGTTCGCTTATTTAATTCTGAAAAATGCAAATCAGCAAATGCCTTGACAGGTTTTGTTGTTTTAATAAAATGCCGAGCGGTCTTCGCTCTTTCGGCAATAAAAAAATCCAATTGCTGCAAAATGTCCACGACATATTGCGGAATTGTTGGCAAAACATCGTCACCCAATGGGGTTGGAATAAGGTAGAGTTTTCCTTTTTGTTTCATGGCGCAAATTTAGGGAATTTCCGTATCTTCGCAGCTAAATGAGGGGTCAGAAATCAGGAGTCAGAAATCAGGCAGCAACACTACCGAATTTCTAACCACTGATTCCTGACCGCTGACGCCTTCAAATTATGACAGCTACAGATTCTTATACGATAAAACTTCCTCAATTCGAGGGACCTTTCGACCTTCTACTCTTCTTCATCGAACGCGACGAATTGGACATTAACGATATTCCAATCCATACCGTTACAGAAAATTTTCTGAACTATATCCGCGAGATGGAACGCATGAATATTGATTTGGCAAGTGAGTTTATTCTGGTGGCGGCGACGCTTTGTCGAATTAAAGCCAAGATGCTAATTCCACGCAAGCCTTTGGATGAGGAAGGTAACGAAATTGACCCTCGTGAAGAACTCGTACAGCGATTGATGGAGTACAAACGCTACAAAAGCGTACTCGACGAAATGCGGGAAATGGAGGAGAATCGTGGAAATCAGAATTATCGAGGAAATACGACGAAAGAACTTCGTGAAATTGCAACAAAAGCTCTCGTTGATGCTGAATTGGAATCACTGACGCTGTTTAAGTTATTGAAGAATTTTGAGAAAGTCATGCAGCGTTTTGAAGACAATCAGCGAAAAGCGACGGTACACACAATTATGCGTTGGCCTTACACCATTCGAGGGCAGAAGGAATATATTTTCAAGAAAATTACCAAAGGAAAAAGAGTGACATTTAAGTCGATGTTTTTAAAATTAGAAAATCGAGTCCATGCCATTGTTACGTTTTTAGCATTGCTGGAATTGCTGAATATGCAGGAAATTGAATTGACTCAAGGCGAAGGGTTAAATAATTTTTGGCTGACGCCTGGTGTGAAAGAAGAGGACAACAAAGCAGCTGATGAAGTTGTTGTAGAAGAAAATGAAGAATCATGAAAGTAGAAAAATATCAACCTATTTCCTGTGACTTTTACGATGAACTGGAGCTTTTAGCTATTCGAAAAACAGTTGCGAAAATCATCATTCGAAATGACGCAAATGAGATAGAAGAAATTCAAAATTCTATTAAAACGCTTTACACTAAAAACAAAGAAGAGTTTTTAGTTTTAGACAATGGTAAAGAGATTCGGTTAGATAAATTAGTTAGTGTGAATGGGATTGAATTGAAAAATTATTGCTAAAATTCCACGAATAAATTTAACTGATGCCCTTTGATTTGAATAGGAAAGGATTTTTCCTCTTTTGTGAATAATCCCATGTTATTTTATTTTTTCGAATGAGTAAGCAACCTCCTTAATTAAAAAAAATCCATCCTCCCCTTGCTTCTGATACAAAGGCATCAAAATCATTCCGTCAATATCCGTTTTTATCACCCCATTTTTATCTGTTGCTAAAATATCTCCTTTTTTGATGGGTTGAAAGTTTTTAAAATTAGGCACCATTTTAAAATTATCGCCCGGTTGAATGCGGTGTACTTTTAGCAACTTTGCCACCTTCGGTAATTTTTTTGAATAAGTCATCAACAACTCATCATGTCGATTTTCGACATCATCTTTTTTTACGCTGCCGATAGTCCGCATACAGTTGGTAATGGCTGCGATGGCACGATTGGTTGATAACGGTTCATCGTGTTGCCCTGCTTCAAAAACGACAGCGACGGACTTTCTTCCATAATTTTTTTCGCAAAAATGATGCAAACTCGTTCCACGAATGCCATTCATCATACCCGTAATAACAGGCGCATGTAACTCTACCGCGATTCGTAAACTTTCTTCATCGTCAGACGAAATGCCAAAAATACCACCAAAAGCAGTTGTGGTATGAATATCTAAAAAGACGATTTTTTCGGGTTGATAATCAGCAATTTCTGCTTCAACAAAAGCTAAGATTTCTTTGACTTCCTTGTCTTCCGAGTCCAACTCACTGTCAAGTGCATTTTGAATTCGCTCAATATTTTCTGGTGTAAATTGCCGATTGAGGTCTTTTTTAATAAACCGTTGCTGCAATTGCATCGCCCGTAGATTACCACGAATGCCGACAATCCGTCCTTTATAATTAAATTTTGGATTATTAATCGGCTCGACTTTCAGCATTTCAAACATCTTTTCTAAAGCATTGACACCAGCAGGTTCGTTGCCGTGCATTCCGCCAAAAACTACTAATAAAGGTCCTTTTTCGGCTCCGGTGTATCGCCCAATTAATCTTGATAATTTCATAAAGTGTGGCTGCTTGATTTACTTTTTTTTGTGGCTAAAAAAACACAAAAATCTTAGAGACTTTTGTATTCTGTAAATACTCTCTTGTCGCCAATTTACGAAAAAAACACGCTGAACAAAGTTTAAGAGCTTAATCCTTTGTCAAAAAATCAATATTGCGTTTCAAGCCCAAATACTTGGTTCGCTTAACTGCTGACTTTCTGAAAATTTCTTTAAAAACGTCTTCTGTAATTTCTTCCCAATCTTCTTTTTTCAAATTTAATAAATCAGGATGTGGCTCAAATTCTGGTTCTTGATGCTGCTTAGAAAAACGATTCCAAGGACAAACTTCCTGACAAATATCACAACCAAACATCCAATTGTCCATTTTATCCTGAAATTCTATTGGCATATTTTCCTTCAACTCAATCGTCAAATAACTAATACACCTACTCCCATCTACAAACTCGCCTTCCGATGAAATTGCCTCTGTTGGACACGCATCAATGCACTTTCTACAAGTTCCGCAGTAATCTTTTATTGGCGTGTCTGCTACCAAGTTTAAGTCAATAATTAACTCAGCTAAAAAGAAATATGACCCTGCCTTTGGATTAATTAATAACGTGTTTTTGCCCGTCCAACCGATGCCGCTGCGCTTTGCCCAGTCCCGTTCTAAAATGGGGGCTGAGTCAACAAAACACCGTCCATCCACCTCACCAATTTTTTGCTGCAAAAACTGCAACAATGATTTTAATTTATGCTTGATAATGAAATGATAATCCTTGCCGTATGCGTATTTGGAAATTTTTGGTGCAGCTTTATCTTCCTGCTTTTTATCGGTAAAATAATTATACATCAAAGAAACCACTGATTTTGCACCAGGCACTAACTTAGTGGGGTCAACACGTTTTTCAAAATGATTTTCCATGTAACTCATCTTCCCATGGCCACCTATGTTTAACCATCTTTCTAACTGTTTTGCCTCCATATCCAATCGCTCTGCTTTGGAAATACCGACAAAAGAAAAACCTAACCGATGGGCTTCCTGTCGAAGTAATAATGTATTTTTTTCAATAGTGGTCATTGGGCGAAGTTAAGGAGATTTTTTCAAGAAGTATTAAATTTGTAGTTACCAAGACAGTTTGAACGGCTTATTTTTTAGGCATCTAAACTTGATTTACCTTTCAGGTGTTTAAAACCCGAACTGATCCACAGTAAACTATCATTAAGGAACGCGAAATAAATAAATTGACATTCTTGAGAGAGAAAGTTTGGTCTTAGTTTTTACTTTGAAACTGCGATTTATGTTAGCGCAGCGATATAATGAGCATTTTCAAAGTGAAAAATGAGAACAAAATATCCGCTCAAGAATGTTAAGTTATTTACTTCGCGTTCCTAAGAATCACCAACTGTTAAGC
>CAYUNA010000033.1:0-11539 GCA_964445895.1 uncultured Saprospiraceae bacterium
TCGATTGGGTTTGACCAAACGGGATGCTTACCCAATTTTGACCCAGAAGAATTAATTAATGTTGTTTCTCCTTCTGGCGGTACTGGCGATTTAGAATACCTATGGTTTTGGAGTACGGTTGGCGGACCATTTAGTCCTACCAGTCCAGATTGGAATGAGATTCCTGGTTCAAATATGGAAAGTTATGACCCCGGTGGATTAACCGAAACGACCTTCTTTATTCGTTGTTCGCGACGTGCAGGTTGTACGGAATATGCCGGAGAAACTAATCTTGTGGTCATTACCCTCGAAGAATGCTGCGATAACGTAACGGCTGGTGGAATGATTGGCGTTGATCAGGAAGGTTGTTCACCTTACGAAGCCGCTATTTTATTCGAATTGGTTGCAGCATCAGGAGGTACAGGAGATTTGGAATATTTGTGGTTTTGGAGTACGGTTGGCGGGCCATTTAGTCCTACAAGCCCGGATTGGAATGAGATTGTGGGGTCTAACTCCTTTAATTATAACCCTGGCATTTTGACGGAAACGACTTATTTTATTAGATGTTCCCGACGGGCAGGTTGTATTATGTATGATGGTGAAACGAATATTGTGGAAATCATTGTCAATCAAAGTCCAATTTTAAATACTGAAATTACTGCCGAAAACATGTGCTTTGGTGACCAAACGGCAGCTATTGATTTAACGATTACCGACGGTCTTGCCCCTTATCAAATTAGTTGGGACAATGGCATCGGTGCAGTAGAAGACCCACAAAATTTGGCAGCAGGCACTTATTCTGCAACCGTTACAGATGATAATGGCTGTTCTGCTGAGACAAGTGTGACAATTACTCAACCAGCTGAAATTATTTTAGCCTTAACCTCCACAGGCACTGGTTGTCAAGGCGGTACGACGGGTTCTGCTACGGCTAATGTGACTGGAGGGACAGGGAATTTCACCTACCTCTGGAGTGATGCGAATATGCAGACAACGATGACGGCAACCAATTTGTCAACTGGTGATTATTCCGTTACCGTAACGGATGAAAATAGTTGTACTACTGTTGAAAGTATTACCGTTGAAGCAGGTACAAATATGGTCTTAACTTTTGACATTCAAAATGAAGTTTGTCTGGGTACTAACGACGGTTCTGCTACCGTAAATGTTGCTAACGGAACACCTCCTTATACGTATCAATGGGATGACGTAGCTATGCAAACAACGCAAACTGCTACTAATTTAGCACCTGGAACTTATAATGTAACTGTAGCTGATTCAGCGGGTTGTGAAGAAACGGGAAGTGTGCAAATTGGCGAAGGAGAGTCAATTAACCCAACTCTGGGCATGACGCCACCAAGCTGTTTTGATGGAAATGACGGAACAGCATTCGTAGACAATATTATTGGTGGAACACCTGATTTCACTTATCAATGGAATGACTCAAATCAACAAACGACCGGGGTAGCCACGGGACTTTCTCCAGGTAATTATGAAGTGACTACAACAGATGCAAATGGCTGTACAGCAGTAGAAAATATTACAATTGAAAACACCAATTCAGTAGCCGTAGAAGTAACTGGTACGAACGAATCCTGCCCGAATGCAGCCGACGGAACCGCAACCGTCAGCCTGGTATCGAATGCAGTAGCACCATTTACCTACTTATGGAGTGTTCAAAATCAAACGGCTTCTTCAATTGAAAATTTACCTCCGGGTTTATATTCTGTAACCGTTACAGATGCGAATGGCTGTACAGGTACAAGTTCTATTCAAATTATGGAAGGAACGGGCTTAGACATCAATGTTTTTGGCACAAATGAAGGCTGTGAAAATGCGGCAGATGGGACAGCAACTGTAATGTCAATTAGCAACGGAACGCCTCCATTTTCCTATCAATGGGATGACCCGAATCAGCAAACAACTGAAACCGCAACAGGCTTATCCGCTGGCACATTCCAGGTGATTGTGACAGATGCGGCAGGCTGTACGGGGTCGGCAGGCGTGATTTTATCGGCAGGGACTTCACTGAATTTAGATATTTCAAAAACAGACATCCTCTGTGGAGGTGACGCAGACGGGACAGCAACAGTTGTTGCTAACAACGGAACAGCACCGTTTACCTTTATTTGGAATGACCCAAATGCTCAGACTACTGCGACGGCAACTAACCTCGGAATGGGGGCATATCAAGTCACCGTAACGGATGCCAACGGTTGTTCTGCAACTGCGACAACAACGATTACTGCGCCCATGGCACTGGATTTTTCTATTGAAAACACCGCCGTTACGTGTCCAAATGGAACAGATGGAACAGCGGAAGTTATTATTGCAAATGGCAACATCAATGATTACAATTTCCAATGGAATGATACAAATAACTCAACAACCGCTGCAATTAGCGGTTTGGCTGTAGGTATTTACGAAGTAACGATTACAAACGCAGATGGCTGTATGAATACTGGACAAGTGGAAATCACCGGTCCTACACCTTTTGACATTTCGATATTGACTTCAGGCACGAGTTGCAGCTATTCTGTTGATGGCTCAGCAACAGTAACCGTTGAGGGTGGCACACCGCCTTATACTTATCTTTGGAATGATAGTAATGCGACAACAAGTAGTTCTTTGACAAACGTTTCGGGTGGTGATTATGAAGTAACAATTACCGATAATCTGGGGTGCACCACCGTAGAAAGTGTATCTATTTTTGCGCCAAGCATCTTGAATTTAACATTTGATAGCGAACCTGAAAGTTGTGTAGGCAGCATGGATGGAAAAGTTTTTGTAAATGTATCGGGCGGCACAGGTGGCTACACTTATCAATGGGATGATGCCAATAACTCAACGACTGCCAATCTATTTAATTTAGAAAGTGGCACTTATTCTGTCATTGTAACAGACGCTAATAATTGTACAATTAGTGGAACTATCGTAATAGAACTCAACTCGACTTTAGCCATTGAGGTAACTTCAACTGACCTCACTTGCGCGAATGCCAATAATGGTACCGCAGCGGTCACAATAACGGGAGGACAACCTGATTTTAATATCAAATGGAGCGATGATAACAACTCCACAACGGGTATGATTTCCGACTTGGATGTTGGATTTTATAACGTGACTGTCACGGACGCAGCTGGCTGTACCGCTACGGCAACTGCTGATATTTTTGAACCTGAACCTGTTGAAGTTTCGATTTCAAAAGAAGATGTAATTTGTAGCAGCGACAACAATGGTTCAGCAACGGCAACGGTGACTGGCGGAACAGGAATTTATTTTTATCAATGGAATGATGCCAATGCTCAGACTACACAAACTGCTGATAATCTGCCAGTTGGTACTTATCAAGTGGATGTAATGGACACCAATGGATGTCTGGGAAGTGCAACTGTCGAAATTAACTTCACCTCTGATTTGTCTGCTACTGCAACTACTGAAAGTGTAACTTGTAATGGCGATGCAGATGGTTCTGTTACTGCAAATCCACAAGGCGGCATAGCTCCTTATACGGTGCAATGGGCGGCAATTGGTAGCGGCATGACCATCAATAATTTACCTGCTGGCACATACAGCGCAACAGTGACAGATGCGGTTGGATGTACTGCAACGGTAACAACCACAGTAACGCAACCTGATGAAGTGACTTGTGCGGCTGAAGTAACTTCACCGATTGTTAATTTTGCTGCAGCCAATGGAGAATTAACCGTAAATCCAACGGGTGGAAACGGCGGTTTTACTTATGAATGGAGTGATGGTCAAACAACACAAACCGCAACTAATTTATCGGCTGGTACCTACTCCGTAACGGTAACTGATGTAAGCGGTTGTAGCTGTACTTCTGATGTTGAATTGAATAATCCTTCCAAAATTGGCGACCTCGTCTGGGAGGATGAAAATGAAAATGGCGTTTATGAAGCAAATGAAGACGGCATCGAAGGCATTACCGTTACCCTTACCGGAACGACGGGGACAGGCATGGCAGTTAATCAAACAACGACGACAGATATTAATGGAAATTATGTTTTTGATAATTTAGAAAATGGGCAATACCAAGTCCACTTTGAATTACCTGTTAATCACCATTTCTCAGCACAAAATGTTGGAAATGAGACTATTGACAGTGACGTGAATCCATCTACCGGCAGTACCGAACCGTTCCAATTGGGCGTAGGCATCTGCAATAACGATATTGATGCAGGTATTTTCCAATTGGATGAAAAAGTCAATATTGGTAATTTTATATTCTTTGATACCGACCGGGATGGTATTCAGGATGCTAATGAAGGTGGCGTAAGTGGCATTACGGTACGGTTGATTTCCGTTTTGACTAACACGGTAATCGCAACTGAAACAACGAATTTTACTGGTATGTATTTATTTGAAGATGTGATGCCAGGTCCATATTATATCGAAGTAGACCCAAGTACCTTGCCTTCTAATTTTGTGTTTACACAGCCAGGCATGGGCAATGATGAAACCCTGGATAGCGACGTTGACACATTGACTGGACGAACGGAAGTATTTGAAGTTTTCATCTTCGACCTTGACGATTTAGCCTTCGATGCGGGCGTTTATGCCAAATGTGATAATGTGACGCAAGGCGGTGAAATTATGGGTAACGAAGAGTTGTGTGGCATTGGTGCAGACCCTGGAGTTATTGCCAATATGACCGACCCTTCTGGTGGATTTGGCGTCTTGGAATACTTGTGGTTGCAGAGTAGTATACCGGTTTATAATGGTCAAGGTGACCCAAATTGGCAGGTAATTCCTAACTCGAATACCCCATTCTATAACCCTGGACCGATTACACAGACGACCTACTATATCCGTTGTGCGCGACGAGAATGCTGCGAAGATTATCCAGGCGAATCAAACATTATTGTCAAGACGGTCAAACAAGCACCACTGGCAAATATTGAGCCTGCGCAAAACATTGTTTGTATCGACGAAGATATTAATTATACCGCAACTAACGCTGGTTTTGGTGCGATGTACAGCTGGGATTTTGATACCAATGCTGACCCTGCAACCGCATCAACTCGCGTAGTCAATAATGTAAGCTGGAATCTGGATGGCGTAAAAACAGTGAGTCTGACCGTCTCCAAAGATGGCTGTTCATTGACGGTCACGCGCAATATTTCAGTCGTGGCTTGTCCAGGCAATCAAGGCTTGGTTGGATTCGATGATTTTTATATTGAAAATCAGGAAAACCAATTTAATTTACATTGGCGAATGCTCGAAAACTTGCCAGCTGGCTTGTTTTATGTTCAACATTCTAATGACAATGAAACGTTTGAAACCATCGGCATGATAGAGAATGCAACGGATGAGTTGAATTACAACTTTATGGATGAAAATCCTCGTCGTGGTGAGAATTTCTACCGCATTCGATTCAATCCTTTTGCTGGAGAACGAATTTATTCCGCTGTTGAAGTACAATATCTGGAAGTAGAAAATATGCGCTCTGTAAGTTTCTATCCAAATCCATTCAACCAGCGAGCTACGATTGAATTGATGGAACGACAAGATGTCCCAGTTATCGTTAATTTGACCAATAACTACGGGCAAATTGTCCAAACATTAGAGATTCCTGCGGGTGACAAAACGATTGTTTTGGATGTTGACAATATTCCAAATGGGATGTATTTCTTGCAAATCATTCAGGAAGGACGACGAGATAGAGTTGAGCGGATTTTTAAAGCTGATAGATAAGAATTAATCGTTTTAAATTATGGTGATTTCTAAATCATGGTGATTTCTAAAATCACCATGATTTCCTGCCCCCCCCCTCAAAACAAAATTAAGATTTAGAATTTCATAGCATAGTTAAGTTGAAGGGTTGTCCGTATGGGCAGCCCTTTTTTTCAATACCGCACCAACAACATCTCTCGATTTGTCCAATCTTCAAAAAAAGAATGCAGCACAACTCCATTTTTGTCCATATACTCATCTTTAAAAACAAGGTAATGATTGCCTTTCTGTACAGTTGGTTGATATTGCAGCACCATTCCACTTTGCAAATATAAATAATACGGTATTTTATAACTCAATGGAGGTGGCAATTCAATTTTTCGCAATTGCAACAAAATTGGTCCAAACTCAGGATTGGCTTCCTGAATGAATATGTCACCTGTTAAATAGATTCGTTCGCCGTTTGTTTTTTGCAACAAATCTTTAGCTAAAGCGCGATGCTCAAAATAAGTCGCTTGCATGGGTTGTACCCCAAAATTATAGACCAATCGGGCAACACCCAGCAACAAAACCAACCATAAGGCAGTTCGAAATCGAAAAATGGACGCCCGTTTCCACAGAGATACAGCCGTAGATTTATGCTCACTCAAATACGAAAAAATACCAGCAACCAAAAGGCCTACAAATGGAAAAAACGGATACAAATACCGATTGTGCGTATTCGGGGAAATCCAGTAAATCCAAATATTGGCAACCAAAAAAATCGCACTAAACCGCAATAAAGGAGTCTGGGCAACGTGCTGATTTACTTTTTTGTAAAATAGGAAAAAAAGCAACAAACAAGTCGGCAAGGTTATTTTTAAAAAATCAAATGGAAAAAGAAATAGTTGTTTTAAAATTCGGGTAGGTCGGTCTTCCAATGCCGATTTTTGCAGCGAATCATCCAGTAAATTAACTAAATAAACATCTAAAGGCGCCGTTTGCTGATAGCTATAAAAATAAGTTCCAATGGTAAGCGCAACCAAAAAACCACCCATCCATTGTGGCAGACTCCACCACCATTTCCAACGACGTTCCACTATTGAGATTCCCAAAATCGTCAGACCAAAAAAGACCAGTGAAGGCAGTCCTTTTGTCAATAATCCAATACCCATCATTCCCCAGGCAAGCACGAAATACCATGGCTTTTTTTTATAAAACCCATTGTATATTGCGATGCTTTGCAGGAATATAAGCAAAGTCAAAAAAGGGTCAATTTCGGCAGACAAAACGCTACCAAAGAATAATAAATCGCCACAAATTAGAAAGAACAATCCTGCCAAAACAGCCGTCTCTTGCCCCATTTCCTTCACCGCATAACGAAAGATTAAGAAGGCAGTACACAGGATGGACAATACGCCCGGCAAACGCACAACCCATTCACTGGCAGCACCAAATAACTCGATGCTAAAACGCAATATCCAGTTCCAAAAGGGCGGTTTATTGTAATAATTCCAGCCGTGCATTTTGGGCACTATCCACTCACCATTTTCGTACATTTCTATCGCAATCATGGCACGGCGAGATTCTTCCCCACGCAATTCCATTACCGACAATTGTGTGGTGAATGCGAGTATTAATATAACTAATGTTAAGGGTAGAAGATGTTTTCTAGTATGAGGTTTGAGAGTTGGCAAAGTGACTTTTTTTACTGTAAAAGTATTTATTTATTAGACATAAGTATTTAAGTCTGATTATTCAAGCAGTATGGCAAATGTAGTGCTATTCGTTCTATTTTTCATACGACTGATTCCAATTGTCATTTAATTCCTCCATTTTTAAAATAATAGAATCCTGCTAAAAAACCACACGCATCAAAACTTTTTTCCGTAATTTTGTTCTCTTTTTAAAATACGCAGAACATACAATTTAATTGTCTTTAGCCAATTCGTTTTGGGTCTTGAACGATGCCGCTGTGCCTCGCCAAAGATAAAAAACCAGTTATCTAAAGACCTTTCAAAAACGACTCAATCATTCTTTCGATGCCGAAAAAGGAAGCTACGTTACTAGCATTACAAACGGAGAAAACTGCCCTACGAAATACCATTCAAATCAAAGGCGCGCGTTCTAACAATCTGAATAACATAGACTTAGATATTCCAAAAAATAAATTGGTCGTCGTAACAGGCGTATCTGGTTCGGGGAAGTCTTCGTTGACGATGGACACTTTGTACGCCGAAGGACAGCGGCGTTATGTGGAAAGTTTGTCGTCTTATGCACGGCAGTTTTTGGGTAGAATGAAGAAGCCAGACGTCGATTACATCAAAGGCATTTGTCCAGCAATTGCGATTGAACAAAAAGTGAGTACCCGAAATGCACGCTCGACCGTCGGGACATTGACGGAAATTTACGATTATTTGCGGTTGTTGTTTGCACGAATTGGCAAGACCTATTCGCCTATTTCGGGAGAGTTGGTGCGGCGACATTCGGTAGCGGACGTGACTGATTTTATCAACTCCGCGGAGGAAGGGGCAAGGGTGCAATTATTCATTCCAATGCCCGCAAAATATACCGACAGAACGCTGGAAATTCAATTAAAATTACTTTTGCAAAAAGGCTATACACGTCTTGTAACCGATGGTGAAATCACGCGAATTGAAGATTTTTTAGAAAATCCAACCCTTGATTTAAACAAAACTTTAGGCGAAATTACGAAAGAAGAAGTTCAGGTTTTAATCGACCGTTTTGCTGTAAAAAAAGAAGACGAAGAGAACGTTAAACGAATTGCCGACTCGGTGAATACTGCATTTTACGAAAGTGAAGGCGAATGCGTCGTCGATATTGTGGATGGCGATACGGCGTATTTCAACAACCGTTTTGAGTTGGATGGCATGGCATTTTTAGACCCGACGCCACAGTTATTTAATTTTAACAATCCTTACGGGGCTTGTCCAAAATGTCAGGGATTTTCAAAAGTCATGGGCATTAGCGAGGACAAGGTTATTCCTAATAAAAATTTATCGGTTTTTGAGGGTGCAGTTGCCTGTTGGAAAGGCGAAAAATTGGGTCAATGGAAAAAAGATTTTTTGGCAAAAGCCCATCAATATGACTTCCCTGTCCATCGCCCCTACAATGAATTGACGAAAGCAGAACGCAACCTTTTGTGGAAAGGCAAGGGCAATATCAATAGCATCGACGATTTTTTTGCGGAGTTGGAAGAGAAAACCTATAAAATTCAAAATCGGGTCATGCTGGCACGATACCGCGGCCGAACGGAGTGCAATACCTGTGACGGTGGGCGTTTGCGCGAAGAAGCGACGTATGTAAAAATTACCGATAAAGCCCTTCCCGACCTCGTCGATTTGCCCATTGATGAGTTGCAGGCGTTTTTTAAAAATCTGAAACTCAATGACCACGACCAAACTATTGCCAAACGACTTTTACTGGAAATCAACAATCGATTGGATTTTATGTGCAACGTCGGATTGAGCTATTTGACCATCAATCGCATCTCCTCTACCCTCTCCGGCGGCGAAACTCAGCGCATCAATTTGACGCGAACATTGGGCAGTAATTTGACGAGTTCGATGTATATTTTGGATGAACCGAGCGTCGGTTTACACCCGCGGGATACGGGCAAATTGGTTGATGTTTTAAAATCTCTCCGCAACCTCGGCAATACCGTCATCGTAGTCGAACACGAAGAAGATGTCATTAAAAATGCAGATTATTTGGTCGATATTGGGCCACAAGCGGGGATTCATGGTGGAAATGTGGTTTTTGCTGGTCCTTATGCTGATATTTATGATACTGCTGCCGATAGTTTAACCACCAAATACATGAATGGGCAGATGGAAATTTCGTTGCCAAAAGTGCGGCGTAAATCCGCCAATTCAATTTGGATAAAAGGGGCACGGCAGCATAATTTACAAAACATTGATGCCCAAATTCCATTGAATACGTTGACGGTTGTGACAGGTGTTTCTGGTTCTGGAAAGACGACTTTGGTTAAAGGAATTTTGTATCCTGCATTGAAAAAACATCTGGGCGAAAACTTTGCGAAGTCTCCAGGGGCGTTCGATGAATTGACGGGAGATTTATCACAAATTTCAGTCGTCGAAATGATTAATCAAAACCCAATCGGCAAGTCAAGTCGCTCAAATCCAGTTACTTACGTCAAAGCCTACGATGCTATCCGAACGATGATGGCAAACCAGCAATTAAGTGTAATTCGCGGGTTGAAACCCAAGCACTTTTCGTTTAATGTCGATGCTGGCCGCTGTGATGCGTGCAAGGGCGAGGGTGAGCAAATCATTGAAATGCAGTTCCTCGCGGATGTGCGTTTGGAGTGTGAGGATTGTAAAGGACAGCGATTTAAACAAGAGATTTTGGATGTGCAATATCAAGGAAAGAATATTTTTGAAATATTGGATTTAAGTGTTGAAGAAGCATTGGATTTTTTCAAAGACAAGAAGGATATTATTAAAAAAATCCAACCATTGTTTGATGTAGGCTTAGGGTATGTGAAATTGGGGCAATCCTCCTCCACACTATCAGGCGGAGAGGCGCAACGAGTAAAATTAGCGTCGTATTTGGTGAAGGAAAATTCCAGAGAAAAAATCCTCTTTATTTTCGATGAGCCGACTACAGGGCTGCATTTTCACGATATTCAAAAATTACTAACTGCCCTGAATGCGCTTGTCGAAAAAGGTCATACCGTCCTCGTCGTTGAACACAATATGGAGGTAATTAAATCCGCGGATTGGGTGATTGATTTAGGCCCGGGTGGCGGTAAAGAAGGTGGGGAATTAGTTTTTCAAGGTAAGCCCGAAGATTTAGCAAAGGTTGAAGGTTCGTTTACGGGGTTTTATTTGAAGGAGAAGTTGGGATAGAAGTAAAATACAAAAGTTTCTAAAAAAGTACAAAAGTTTTCAAAAAAATACAAAAGTTTTAGAAACTTTTGTATTCTCAAAGCATGTATTCTCAAAGCACAGAGATTGCAATAGAAATCAAAATACAAAAGTTTTAGAAACTTTTGTATTCTTAAAAGCCTTTGTATTCTTAAAACCCTTTGTATTCTTAAAAACTTTTGTATTCAACTAATTCCCGAAGCCAATCTTAAAAATAATGTTACCAATCAAACGTTCTTTTCTCAAATTAATAAATTGCTACGTAGCACATGCAACAAAAAAACATCCAATCCATCATCACCCAATCCATTGAAGTCAAAACCCAGCTGTTGCAAGACCCTACCCTACTCCAAACCATCGAAAAAGCTGCCAATCTTCTTATCCAAACCTTCCAAAACGACGGCAAAGTCCTCTTCTGTGGCAACGGCGGTAGTGCGGCGGATGCCCAACACATTGCGGGGGAATTATCCGGTAGGTTTTTGATGGAACGACCACCTTTGTTTGCGGAAGCCTTGCACGTCAATTCTTCGTTTATGACGGCAGTAGCGAATGATTATGATTTTGAAACAGTGTATGCACGGGCATTGGAAGCGTATGGACGCGAAGGCGATTGTTTAGTCGCAATTTCTACTTCGGGAAATTCTCCGAATATTTTGCGGGTAATTGACAAGGCTAAAGAGCTGAATATCAACATCATAGGATTGACGGGCGAAACGGGTGGTAAGATGCGCAACTTGTGTGATTGGTTGATAAATGTGCCGTCGCAACATACGCCGAGGATTCAGGAGGCGCATATTTTGGTAGGACATATTTTATGTGAGTTGGTGGAAAAAGAGATATTTAGAAAATAGGTAATCAGGGTTTTTGAATATACAATAGCGATTCTCTGTCCGACCGCACCACTAATTTTCTTTTTTTGAGGAGAATTTCTCTCGTGGTGCGGACGAACAAAAATTAAATAATGAACGGTATCTTGA
>CAYUNA010000033.1:11639-13276 GCA_964445895.1 uncultured Saprospiraceae bacterium
AGAATTTCTCTCGTGGTGCGGACGAACAAAAATTAAATAATGAACGGTATCTTGATTTCTCCTAATTTTAATATGGTGATTTTTATCAAAAATGGTTTTTCCTTAGCTATTTTAATTTGCGCAAGATGTCATTTGTTATGACCTAAAATTTCACACCCTCAAATTATTTTGACCCTTATTTTACCATTTCAAAATATATCCGCCGTTCCTTTGTGTGGAATTTTCAGAAAATTCATTTTCAAATCAATCAAAAATTTCAAAACATGAAAAACGGACTCGCACTCCTCCTAATTAGCCTGTGTTTCTTCGCTTGCCAAGAAGCACCAAAAGAAAAAAAAGCGGTTAAAGAACCAGCAAAAACAGCAGCTGCCAACACCGATACCTTACGATACGAACAAGAGGTCAATCTTAAAAATTTGCGCCAACTGACTTTTGGCGGTGATAATGCAGAAGCCTATTTTAGCTTCGACAATACGCAATTGGTCTTTCAAGCTAATAATAAAGCATGGGGCACAGAGTGCGACCAAATCTATGTTATGCCTGTCAATAAAGGCACGGAAGGGAAGCAACCACCGCTATTGAGTACGGGTAAAGGACGAACGACTTGCTCGTATTTTATGCCGGGAGATACAACGATTTTGTATGCTTCAACACACTTGGGAGACGAGGCTTGTCCCGAAGTGCCGCGCTCTGTAAATGGCAAATATGTTTGGGGTATTTTTCCTGATTTCGATATTTTCGTAGCAGATTTAGAAGGTAATATTGTGAAACAATTGACGGATGCACCAGGCTATGATGCGGAAGCAACCGTTTCGCCAGATGGTCAAAAAATCGTATTTACTTCGACACGTTCGGGTGATTTGGAATTGTGGACAATGGATATTGATGGCTCTAATCAGACTCAGGTGACCAGTGGATTAGGCTACGATGGTGGTGCATTTTTCTCGCCAGATAGCAAGAAATTATTGTTCCGTGCTTCGCGTCCACAAGGGGACGAAAATCAGAAATTATACAAAGATTTATTGAAGAAAAACGTGGTACAGCCAAGTGATATGGAGTTGTATGTTTGTAATGTTGATGGGTCTGATTTACAACAAGTTACGAAATTAGGTGGCGCCAATTGGGCACCGTTTTTTCATCCATCGGGCGAGAAAATTTTGTTTGCTTCTAATCATCATGTCAAAAGCGGTCGGCAGTTCAATTTGTTTATGATAAATGTAGATGGTACTGGGTTGAAACAAATTACTTTTGACGAAGGTTTTGATGCCTTTCCGATGTTTTCACCAGATGGCAAAATGTTGGTATTTTCGAGTAATCGAAATAATGGTGGAACGCGAGATACTAATGTTTTCTTAGCAGAATGGGTAGATTAATGTTTGTTGATTAATCGAGCACAGTGCAAAACATTTATTTTTGACAGGGCTGTATTCACAGGCAAATGTTCTCGTTAGGAGCAAAATTAAATTTTAAAAATGGAGCAAAAATCGTTTTTTCTTATAAAAACGGTTTTTGCTTTGTTTTTAAAAGAAATAGTTTGGAGTGGGTTTGGGCAGAAGATTTTTTGATGCAGGTCATGATTTGTTAAATGTTATTGTCACGCTACTAAAGTAGCGGACTACTGTAGGTTATAAAACCTG
>CAYUNA010000033.1:13376-15651 GCA_964445895.1 uncultured Saprospiraceae bacterium
TAAATGTTATTGTCACGCTACTAAAGTAGCGGACTACTGTAGGTTATAAAACCTGTAAAATCCTTTCAGTTGCTCCCTTATTTTCATTCAAATAAGACACTGCTTTTTCCGACGCATTTTTATAAAAAACGTCCTCCTCCAATTGTCTAAAAATGACTGCCAATTCTACTTTGTTTTTAATCGAAAATGCGCCGCCATTTTTCACTAAAGTAACCGCTTCTGGAAATTTTTTATACTTTGCTCCAAAAATCACGGGCACCCCAAAAGCAATGGGTTCGAGTGTGTTGTGAATACCGCTGCCAAAGCCGCCGCCGATGTACGCAACCTTTCCAAAGCGATATAAATGAGCGAGCATTCCAATATTATCAATAATCAAAACACGAGCGTCACCAAGACCGTTTTGCAATGCTTTAGAATAAGTAATATTAGCAACCGTCAGCTTTTTTTGAATGTTTAAAATATGCGCTTCATGAATCTCGTGCGGAGCAATAATTACCTTATAATCACCTGATAACGAATCATTTATCAAACCAATCAAAATATCTTCATCCGCTTCCCAGGTACTGCCACAGACTAAAATATTTGCATCATTTGTACAGAATTCAGCAACAACTGGCAATGGTTTTGCTTCCGCTTGAATGGCTAAAACCCGGTCAATTCGTGTATCTCCAACAACGTGAATGTTTTGAAAATGAAACTTTTCCAATAGGTCAAATGAGGCTTTATCTTGTAGAAAAAGCACGTCGAAACAATCGAGCATTTGACGATGCAAACCACCATACCATTTAAAAAATGGTTGCGATTCTCTAAAAATAGCGGAAATTAAATAGGTTGGAATCTTCGCCTGTTTCAAGTTATTTAAATAATGATACCAAAATTCATATTTGACAAAAATAGCAAACTGAGGATTGACAATTTCTATAAACTTTTGCGCAGTTTTTTGACCATCCGCAGGTAGATAAATGACTGCATCGGCGAGTGGGTAATTGTGTCGAATTTCGTAGCCAGAAGGAGAATAAAAGGTTAGTAGAATCCTGGCATTGGGTTGCGATTTCTTGAGGGCTTCAATGAGTGGGCGACCTTGTTCAAACTCCCCCAACGAAGCACAATGAATCCAAATTGGACGCTCTGAAAAGGTTAATTTTGCTTTTAAATTCGCTTCCCAATTCACACGACCATCCACCCATTTTTTTGCTTTTTGACTAAATAAAGAAGCTATCCAAATGCCGAAATGGTACATTTGGATAGCAACATTGTATAAAAAAAGGGAAATAAATTTCATTGAAACTTAAGGTTCTTTGACAAATCCTTTGGAAGAACCAATTTTAATAAAAGACCTCTTCTGCTTTACCTTCAAAAAACAGTGGTAAAGACCAATTAAAACGAAGACCAATCAAGTGGTCATTGCGCGTCTCTTTTGAGGTTTCGCTTCGGGTTTGAAAGTCATAATCACGCTGATTTTTAGTAAAACCTTGCGTCAATTCCAGACCAAAAGAGAAGTTGATACGGCGATTTTTGGACATCATTTGATAACCCACAAATTGAGTAAATGCTAAACCACTCGTCAATTTATCCCAACCTTGTTTGTAATCACCCGCGAGAATTGGGGCGAAAGACTGTGGGTCATCCTGCACCCTGATTTTATGCCGCAAATAGCCCGCACCCACGGTCACCCGAACTCCAGACCGAGGATTGTCCTGACCAATATTAAATAATTTTCCGATGTGTCCACCCGCATAAAAACCACGTTCTTTGATTTGAAAATCAGAGGGTTCGCCGACACCTCCGTTGCCATATACCACCTGCTCACCATTAGCAAGTGGGCGGGTCAGGTCTTGTACTAAGTTGGTTTTGACTTCATTACCAAATAAATAATTCACCTGCGTACCCAGAATAAAATTGTTGCGCATCATGAAATCTACACCGCCGCCAATGTTAAAATTATTCCCAAACCTATCCACCAAATCTCCCGCAGGAACCTGATACGCATAGCTGGTATTGATTAATAACACAGGTCCTTGATTTCGAGCAGTCGAACTTTGCCCGTAGGAAACTGCGGTCAATAACATTACTAAAATAATAGTTGTAAAAATTCGCATAGCTTTATTTAATAGTTTAATGGTTAATAGTTAGGGATTAACGTTTAATGATAACTTTAATCTCTAACTATTAATACACTTTAAAGTAAGTTTCTTTGCATTATGAGAAGCGAGAAAATCGCAAGATTTTCGAGCTTCAAACACCTCACTCCCCCGCGCCTGCGGCGCGGGGCGGT
>CAYUNA010000034.1:0-5423 GCA_964445895.1 uncultured Saprospiraceae bacterium
TTACTTCAACAAACATGAGTCATCGAGAATTTCATTGAGTTAAAAACTCGGGATGACTCATGTTTTATTTTTTACAAATTCCTTAAAAGCATGTCTAGTTTTTATACGAATTGAAAATCAATGATTCAAAGTCAAGTTCTTAAATGCTTGGTTTTCAGTTCGTATAAAAAATAGACATGCTTTTGGGCTTTGAATTACTTCAAAACAGCATTCAATTTTTTTCGCAAGGTTCCCTCAGAAGCACCGCCTCTTAATTGTTCTACCACATTCATATCTTTGATAAACACCAAAGTTGGGATGCTTCTAATACCAAATTTTGCGGAAATCTGCGGATGTTGGTCTACATTTACTTTCTGAATCTCTACTTTTCCAGCGTATTCCTTCGCCAGTTTTTCGACTGTTGGCATCAATGTTTGACACGGGCCACACCAATCTGCATAGAAGTCTAATAATACTGGTTTGTCGCCTTTTACTAAGTTATTGAAGTCTTTATTGCTTTTTATCGCTTTCATGATATTGAATTTTAAATTTTGTAAACTTGTTTCTTCAAAAGGTATTCAACAGTTGTTTTTTCCTTTTGATGATGCAAAGATATACTCAATATCGAGGCATTTGGTAGGTAACTATTCCCGAAGGTTTAACAATTCTTCCCTATCATCATTATCTCTAAAAATGGTAGGTGAAACGCCCTCTTTTTTCTTAAAAAAGCGACTAAATGTTTGAATGTCTTCATAACCAATTTCATAAGCAATTTCCTGGATTTGCATATCAGAATGATGAAGCAATCGTCTGGCTTCCAGCATTTTACGGTCATGAATGTATTGCAAGGGCGTTTTTGCCCCTACTTTTGAAAAGAGGTTAGACAATGTTTTGGGTGATTTATTGAGTAATTCGGCGTATTCCGCGATGGTATGCTTGGTTTTAAAATGTTGTTCTACTAAAAAATTGAATTCTCGAATCAAATCGTAGTCAGACTTTTTATCTAAATTGAGTGCTTGCATTTTATAAATACGAGTACATAAGATTAAATAGCGTTTGAGCATCATCTGGAGCATATCAATTTGCAAATTATCATTAGAATCCATTTCGATACAAAACATTTTCCAAAGTGTTTCAAATTTATCCAGTTCATCCACTGGAATCTGAATAATAGGCAAACGAGATGCACCAAAAAAAAGAACACCTTTACAACTGACTTCCTTATCGTGGTCAAGCACACAGTAAAATGGACGATTAAAACGTAAGAATCGAATTTTTTTGATAGACTCAACTTTAACCTTGTGAAATTCTGTCAAAAATACAATCTGGTTTTGTTTAAAGTCATACTTCCGCCCATCAATCTTAAAGGTATTAATGCCAGATTCCATCCACAAAATAGTCAGGCTACTTTCAATCGATTCTTTCAGGATTAGGCAATTATCAGCAGTTAAGGTCTGTAAATGCAAGTATTCTTTAGTATTTCCGATAAATTTCATAAGCTAAAAATAAGTATACTGTGTGAAAAGTTATTTTTCAGGGGATTTTTTGCTACACGGCAGTAAAGGCATCAAGTTAAGAATAAGATTTATAATTTTTAGTTTTCATGTTTGCTTGAAAGTTTTTACACACTGTACTAACTTCAGATTTTTCCTACAATTTAGAATCATTCAAAAAAACATTTTTCTAACTAAGTACTATTATTAATCTCACAATTTTTTAACTTTGCGCTTTAAATTTAAAAAATCAGTTTCATTAGAGACTAAAAATCATATAAAATGGCTACAAACGCAGCATCTGACAGTAAAAAAAGCAATACAATGGATTGGATTTTCTTCATTGTATGGACAATTATCTTCTTCGCAATGTTGATTTGGGTTCCGCAGTGGTTTTGGTTGGTGATTCCTTTCCCTTTGACCTACTTGGTGAAAGCGATGGATGCGATGTAAGTCAAATTTTTCTGTTTCTAATAAAAAAGCCATCTCGAAATTTCGGGATGGCTTTTTTATTAGTTAAGATTAATTTTACTCATCTTTAAAATTCTTAAAAGAAAATATAAAATGAATACTACTCTCGAAAAAGAATTAATTGAAGTGTTAGGTAAAGATAAAGTTCTTCTAGGCAAAGCATTAAACAATCGATATGTCCATATTTGGAAAATGAACCAGCCGCTATCTGCCAGATGTGTTGTTCTTCCCAAAACGACAGAGGAAGTATCTGATATTTTAAAAATTTGTCATACCCACCAACAGCCAATCGTTATTCATGGAGGATTAACGAACCTTGTGGGTAGTACCAATACAGAGAAAACGGAGGTCGTTATTTCTTTAGAAAAGATGAACCAAATCGAGGAAATTGACGAACAAAGTCGTACAATTACAGTACAAGCTGGTGTGATTTTAGAGAATGTACACAATGCCGTTAAGGACAGAAATCTACTTTTTCCTTTGAATTTTGGTGCAAAAGGCTCAGCACAAGTAGGCGGTATCATCTCCACAAATGCTGGTGGATTAAGAGTTTTTCGCTACGGCATGACGCGAAATCTGGTATTGGGAATAGAAGCTGTTTTAGCAGATGGAACCATCGTTTCTTCTCTAAAAAAAATCATCAAAGACAATTCTGCTTATGATTTAAAACAACTTTTTATCGGGTCAGAAGGCACGTTAGGTATTGTTACGAAAGCCGTTCTAAAATTAGTGGAAGCGCCAAAAAGTCGGAATAGTGCATTTGTTGCTTTCAATGATTATGACAAAGTAATCGATTTTTTAAAATATATGGATAGTGGATTGGCTGGCACATTAAGTGGTTTTGAGCTAATTTGGAAAAAATGCTACGAAGGCATGACGACACCGCCCGCAAAAATGAAGCCTCCCCTACCCTATTCCTATAATTATTACGTTTTAATTGAAAGCTTGGGTAATCATCAAGAAAATGACCGCCAAAAAATGCAGGATTTATTGGAGGTTGCTTTTGAAAAAGAATTAATCTTAGATGCAGCACTTGCTCATTCTGATGCCGATTTACAATGGTTTTGGACAATTCGAGAAGATGTACATGCCATTGTTTCTCAAGCTAATAATGACCATCATTTTGACATCAGTTTACCCATTTCTAAAATTGGTGAGGTGATTCCTATGATTGAATCGGAGTTGTATAAAATCCCCGAAGTTGAAATTGTTTATTGTTTCGGTCATGTAGCAGATGGTAATATTCACTTGGTTATTGGTAAAGAAAATGATAGTAAAGCACTGAAAGAACGAATTGATCATGTGGTTTATGGACCACTAAAAGCCCTTGGAGGTTCGGTCTCGGCAGAACATGGAATTGGTGTAAATAAAAAAGCATATTTGCATCTCTGCCGTTCAGAAACAGAAATTGCCTTGATGAAAACGATAAAACGAGCGTTAGACCCGAATAATTTATTGAATCGAGGGAAGATTTTTGATTTAGAATAGACGTTTTGCCAACATCTAATTTTTAAAACCATTCTTTCTTTTTAAACCAATACAATAACCCAAATGCTAATAACCCCATTACACCTAACAAAATAAAATACCCATTTTTATAATGCAACTCAGGAATATTTTCAAAATTCATTCCGTACAAACCTGCCAAAAATGATAATGGTACAAAAATCGTGGTAATGATGGTCAACACCTGCATAACCTGATTCATTTTGAAGCTAATTTCTGACAAATACAAGTCTTGCAAACCATTTAAAATATCTCGATAATTTTCCATCATTTCCTGTGCTTGTATCGTATGGTCATACAAGTCACGAATAAAAACATTAGAAGTTTCTTGTACAAATTCATTTTCTGCTTTTGAAAAACGATTAATTGCTTCTCGCAAAGGAGCAATACTTTTACGTGTTTTCAGAAGCTCTTTTTTCAAATGATGAATGCGTTCTCGAATGGAGTTATCTGGGTTTTCCAACAAGTCATCTTCTAATTGCTCAATCACGTTGCCGACTTCATCCATGACTTGAAAATAATGGTCAACTAAGACATCCAACAACGCGTATGCCAAATAATCTGCTCCTCGCTGTCGAATCCGTCCCTTACCCAATGACACTCTTTCACGAACTGCCACAAAAAGGTCGCTATCTGTTTCTTGACAGCTGAGCAAAAGCCCATGATGAAAATAAAGTGAAACTTGTTCTGTTTTTATTGTAAAATTCGTCGTATCAAAATGCAATGCACGCGCAATTAAAAAAATCCCCTTTTCATATTCCTCATATTTAGGCCGCTGACTAACGTCCACAATATCTTCCAATATCAATGGATGGATACTAAACTGTTTTCCCAAATTTTCAATCAGCTGCGTATCATGCAAACCGCGCATATCATACCAATCTAAAGTTTCTGGTTTGGAAACGGCTAATGCTATATTTTCATGACTATATAATTCTTTGGACTTCAGTTGATTGGCATCATATGTTAAATGATGTACCCTGATTTTATCCACTTTCTGATTGCCTGTAAAAACAATTGAACCAGGTGGAAGACCTGCTTTTTTACGCCGCTTAGCCATTACGATTTATTAAGTTTTTAGCTTTACTTCTCCGTTTTTCATCACTATTGTTCGGTGCGGAAACGGAATTTCTATACCCTCTCTATCAAACCGCTTTTTTATACTCTCGTACAAATCGCAACTCATCACAAATCCATTTGGAGAATCCTTTGCCCAAGCCCAAGCTCGGATATTGACAGAATATTCACCTAATGCAACTACTCGCACCGTGACCAGAGGCACACCTTCCAATTTATTTAAGGCACTTCGAGGATCAATGTAGAATGGATGTTTTTCAACTTCTTCTGCCATAATTTTTTTAGCCAAATCAATATCACTATCATAGCTAATTCCAACATCAATGTATTTACAAATTCGATCATTGACAAAATCTGGATTAATCAATATCTCCTCACTGATAACAGAATTCGGAATAATTATCCTTTGATTTTCAAAATTACGAATTACGGTATGCCGAAGTGTAATGTCTTCAACAATTCCTGTCATTGTACCACGTACAGTCAAGCGATCATTAATTTGGAAAGGTTTGAAAATTACAATAAAAATCCCACCAACTACATTACTTAAAGCTTGCTGCGACGCCAGACCAATAGCCAATGCAAAAATTCCCGCACCAGCTAACACCGAACCTGCCATCGTTCTTAACTGAGGAATAATGTATATCGCAGCGCTAAAACCTACAATGTAAATTATTGTCACTATAAACCGACGCAAAAATTGATAATTTGTCAATTTTGCGTTGCCCTCCTCCGATGTTTTAGCAATCAGCCTTTTAAAAAATTGGTCTGTCAAATAAGCAAAAATAAATGTTATCAGTAATGTACCAATAACATTTATAATTAAATCGTAACGTATATAATATTCGTAAATTTGGTCAAACAGATTCATTCAGTTGTTTTAGTGCGGTACTAAGG
>CAYUNA010000034.1:5523-15469 GCA_964445895.1 uncultured Saprospiraceae bacterium
TTGTATCACAAGGTCATTAATCTCGAGACTCCACCTGATTAATATACCAATTTTTAAATTCAGCATGAGGCATTCCTTTTGCCATCATCCGGTTGTCATAAGCAGAGGTATCGTCAATTTGTAGTTGTTTTTTGGCTTCCGTAATTTGTTCTACAATTTTTGACCAATCTTCACTACCTGGACTATAAATTCCTTTCAACCACCAATTAACAAAAGTACCCGGACTTTTTTGTCTTGATTTTTTCTTAAAATGTTGAATGGCATATTTTACAAAATAATCTTCAAATCCCGCTACTCCACCACCCTTGATTTGAGGTATAAACTGATGAAACGCGATACCTGGTAGCACCCCGAATTTCACCAAGTCTTTATAACTTTTCAATTTGGCTTTTGTCAAACTGTCCGTATTAGGCAATGTCTCCTCAACTGTTTTTTTATCCTTTGCTTTTTCTGGAATGCGGTCAGTAATCAAAAATTTTATCCCCGTAATTTTTCGGTTGGTCTTGATACTCTGAATATCAATTTTTATACTCGAACTGTTGTGGTTGATTTCTTTTTTAGCAACGTTCAGCACTCGTCTTTTAAAATTATCAATCGCTGCATATTTACCTTTGATACCCAACACCGATTTGAGTTCATCCAAGCCATACGTCATTGTACTTTCCTCTTCGTGCTGTCGCATTTTATCCCTATGCGCTTTTAGAATACTGTATATTCGTATCGAAAAACCACTTTTCATCGGCGCTATCTCAATCCGATTGAGTTGTACATATTGCTTAAGTTGCAACAAAAAAGGCTTCAATTTATTGGAAAACTCAAATTCCAGACAGACTTCACCATTGCTATTGCGACAAGGCGCAATAGACTGAAACCAGCTAATGTATCCTGGAAATTTTCGCCCGTCAATTTCAAAGTCTGTCGGAAAACTAATATGTTTGCCAATAATCCGCCCCGCAAAATCCTGCATTCGATCATATAAGCTTCCCCACTTCTTACCGTCCTGATTTAGAATCTTTTCTAAAATCACTACAGGGATTGTTTGCTTTTGAAAATCCTCTTGCGTCACGTCAATATTAGAGGCGAGGAATAAAATAATCTTTTGCTCATTGGCAGTCAAGCGATAATGTGCATTAAAGATGAATTTATTTTCGAGTCTTGCGACCTTATTTTCGGTGTGTTGTACTAACATAGTGCAAATAAAAACAAAATCGTACATAAATTTATCATTGTACGAAACTCTAACCCACATTATGTACGGAGTAATCCCACATTGTGTACGAAGATAACCCACATCTTGTACGGGCAATATCCCACACTATGTACGGTTTTCGCCCACATTATGTACGTTAATATCCCACATTGTGTACGTTTTTCAGCATCCCACATTATGTACGGACTTGGTCGTAACTCATTGAAATAGAACGTGTTTAGCTTGTGTTTTTTACTAAAATGAGGTTTCCTAAAGAATAAAAGATAAAAACTATATAAAAGGTCTTAAATATAAGACCTTTTTAATTACTTCTTATTTTTATTATTTCAAAACTTGAACCCACATTATGTACGGATATAGGTCGTTTTATAGGAACACACATTATGTACGGAATTGAATAAGGAAGAATTATACGGACTATTCAAGGCTTAAGTAGCTGTTAATCAATTAGTTAGCGCACTTATTCTTTATTGACTATTTAATAGTTTATATTATTTTTATGAGGACTTGAACTAAGAATAGATGTCGAGTTATATAAATTTCAATAAACTCGAACCCACATTATGTACGGGGTTTAGTAAAAAGCCTGTATTTACTGGGGTTTTAAGAAAAAAAATGAGTATTCATCCCGCTTTTAAAGTTTTCAGACTCAAGAAATACTCTGAAACCGTACACTTTCTTTCGACGAAATCGAAGGAATTACTAAACTGGTCCTTAGTGACTCCTTTTTCACTCAGGTCTAAATGTGCCTCTTTCAATTTTAGAAATTTTTAAAAATTGAAAGAGGTTGTTCGCAAAAATATTCTTTCTACAACTCTGACTTATTTACTTTTATGGTTGCATACCAGCCAGGATTTTTCTTTTGCTCCTTTTCTAACCAATTATAGATGATTTCATTCCACATCACGTGCACTTCCTTGTCATAAATTGCTGCAGCTTTTACCACTGCCCGCTTCAATTCAGGATGAATATCCATTGAATATTTGATTAATTTCTTACCCTCTTTGGTATTGGGGCGACCAATTTTAGCTGCTTTCGTTTTCTTGGGTTTCACAACTGTTTTTGGAGGAGACTTTGCTAAGATTTTAGGAGTAGGTGCTTCATCCTTAATTGTTGAAGTAGTAGCAGGTGTTTTTCTTGGTCTTAGTCCTAACGGCATTCTTTCTTTAGCCATGATTTTAGTTTTAAATTAAAAAAAGGATGGTTATCTAAACACAGATTACTCATCTGCTGATTTGATTATTTTATATAATTCATTCACCCATTTCGTCAAATTGATGTCTTTGTTCTCACCCAATTGACCATATAAATTCGTATCAATTCCCGCATTTGCGTGGTCCTTATAGAGTCCCAACATATTTTTCATTCCTTTTACTTTGTGTGCTTCTTCGAAGGCTTCAAAAATATTTTTGACATAGCTGATTTGAGACCGAGTTCGAGTATCAATCTTATTGACAAACGGTGCAACGCGTAAAGTTCTGTCTTGCTCTTCTTTTACCTGCTTTACTTTATTCATCATAGCCAACAAATAAGTCTCAGTGCTGTAGGTATCCTTATCACTTGGCGTAAATGGGATAAATATAAAATCAGCCATTGGACTTACTGTATCCGTTTTGCCACCTTCATCTAAATAACCAGGCAAATCAACAAATAACAAATCGGAGTCCTCCATTGCAGCATTAAAAACCTTTAGAAATTTGTGGATTTTACCTCCCGTGATAGAATCTGGATAAGGAATAAGTTCCCAAATTGGTTTGGTACCTCGTTCTATTTCACCATCATATAATATCCCGATTGTTTGTTGCTCATCAAGATCAATTACTTTGACTCTTAAATTAAATGGATGTGAAGCAAAAGCATTTGCTGCAATTAATGTGCAGGTTGATTTTCCAACTCCGCCTTTTTGATTTCCGAATATAATAACTTTTCCCATAATAAAGTTAAAAAAGTGATTTTAATGATTAAACCAATTTTTTAATAAAAAAGGATTAATATGATTAATAAGGTGTAAATGTATAAAATGATTTTTTAATAAAAAAAGATTAATCGTTAAAATATTAAAAATAATATTAAGCATTAAAAATAGATAAAATTTTTTAATCAGTTTAATAATATTAAAGTGTTTAAAATGCTGAAATTAAATCAAAGGTGGCTTTACTGCGGTTTAATCAGTTTAATATTATTAAACTGATTAAACGTTTTTATTTGAAAAAAATATTCTTTTGTTGACGGAGTTGGTTTTAAGTGATGAAAATAGTAGAGTAGTAAAAGTGTCGGGAATGATTGTTGAAAAGCCTTAAAAGTGCTTAAAAGTGCTAATTTTGAGTGTTTTGACTTTGTTTTTGAAGAGGATGTAGAATGAATCGTTTAAACGAGCATCTCAACGCAGTATTAATAAAGCATATATAATAGGGTAGTTAGAGGAAAATTAAAAGCCCTGATTGAATGAACAATCAGAGCTTTTTATAATCGGATTCTACGTGTTTGAAAACTGTTGATTGGCTGTAATTAGCTATTTATATAATTTTAGAACTAAGGTTTTTTCGATAATTTTTCTTTGAAAATTCTTAAATAGCCATCTTTATCGAAGCCGTTTTTAAAGAAAAAGTAGCGGGAAATTATGCCCAAATGAATTCGATTGGATGCTTAAAATTTACTGAATCAATTACTACCTGGCATTTATAATACTATAATATTAGCTACAGAAACCTCTAAATTTATCTCCATTTTAGAGGTCATGAAGATGTTTGAAAGACTTTTAAAAGCTCATGAGATATGAGCAACCAACCGCCAGACGAGTCTGACGGCGGTGCCCACTATCGCCATGTTAATCTTTGGAGATTGTATAGTTTTATTTTTACAAAAAGCGAATTACTTTAGGGAGAAGAAAACATAGCTATGTCAAATGGGTCGCTTATTAATTTCCTGCTCCCTAAAGTAAAATTTTAGCTATAAATCTCCGTTTATAGTTTTCAAGTCAATGACTATTGTCACTGCTATATTTTTTTAATTATGGATTTACTTACGCCAGAAACTGCGAGTAAGTCGCTATATATAGAAGAAGCTGATTATAGATAAAATACAAAATCTTTACTCTAGCGAAATCAAGTGATTCTGTAGGATTAAACGGACGACAAAAAATTTGTTGAGTGAATTTTTATTGGCCTTAAAGTCTATAAAAAGTAATGGCGGTGGTGTGGGCGGATAAAAGATAGAAAGTGTACAAAATTCTACTTGATTTTGTATTTTGGACTTTTGAAACCCCTAATTATAGAACTCCCACAAAGGTCATATGTTCAACTGACATTTATTCTTTTCTAATTTTTAACATTGGTTATTTAGAAGAGTAAAATAACTTACTTTTGCAGCAAAATTTATCATTCCACAATCAAAATCTACTATCGAAAATTTACAAAACATTAGCCAGCAGTTTTTTCCTTTACAAATTCCCAAACATATTATTCCTTTTGGTTCGGGGCATATCAATGATACTTATCGCTTAACTTTTGCGACGGGGAGTTATCTTTTGCAACGATTGAATCATTATGTTTTTCAAGAACCTCAAAAAGTGATGGAAAATATTCAATTGGTTGCCAATCATTTGGAAAAAAAGAACTTTTCAGATAAAATCTTAAAACCAATTCCGACGAGAGAAGGGAAGTTGTTATTTAAGGAGGAGGGAAGCTTTTGGCGAGTATTTCCATTTTTTGAAAAAACATCAACATTTGAAAGTGTAAAAAATGCGGTACAAGCCCAAGAAGCTGCGCGAGCATATGGTGCATTTTCTAAGGCATTGATAGATATGGAAGTAGAGAAATTACATTTAACGATTCCGCATTTTCACGATGGCATTCGTCGGATGCGCCTATTTGAAAACGCTTTGAAAGCTGCTTCTGAAAATAAGATTGCTCAAGCCATTATTGAAATTCAGTTTATTATCACCCACAGCGATATTTTTCAAAAAGTAGCTGATTTGAAACTACCTGTGCGAGTGACGCATAACGATACAAAAATTAGTAACTTATTGTTTGATTGGAAAGGAGAAAAAGCAGTAGCTGTAATTGATTGGGATACGATAATGCCAGGAACGGTGCTGTCAGATTTTGGCGATATGATAAGGACATTTGCGAGTAGGAGTGCGGAAGATGCGACTAATCTGGAAGAAGTAAAAGCTCGTCCCGCAATAGTGGAAGCACTTTTAACTGGTTATTTATCTGAAATGAATGAAGTCCTCACTCCGATAGAAAAAGATAATTTGCTCCTTGGTGCAAAATGGATTACCCTCATGCAAGCGATGCGTTTTCTGACCGATTTTTTAGAAAGTGATATTTATTATAAAACAGATTATATTGGACACAATTGGGTGCGGGCGAGAAACCAAATTGCCTTATTTCAGTCAATTTAATACGATTAGGCAGCTTTGCTAAGTTCAGATTGCGTCATGATTTTGACTTTGTCCATGAATCTGATTAAGTTCATATTCGAGCGAGTTGCCCCTGTAGAAATGACTAACCCCTTCGTGCCATCATTGCAAAATACAGCAAAAATTATAGAAAAATTAGCTGCCTTGCTTTGTTCTTTAAACCGATGAATCTCCACCAGGCACATTTCTTTGGCAGTAAAAAAATGGTCGGTGACTTTATTTTTCAGTCGCTGGTCTATAAGCGTTAAATTTGCTTTAAAACCCCGATTTCTCAAGTCTTCTATCGCTTCTATTAATGTTTTGTATCCTTTGATATTCATTGTTTTCATTTTTAGAGTTAGCCAATAATGCCGCGTAATTATTAATTCGGTAAAATCTTGTTTAAAAATTACTGAATTAATAACTACGCACACTTATCAAAGGGGGCAAAACTACTATTCTTGCAGCCCTTCATTTGGCTTAAAAGTAGATTTAAAATACTGTAAAATAATGAATGTAGCAATCATTCCTAAAGTTAGTACTTCAAAAAATACCGTGCCACTTACAGCAAGAAAGTCTTTGAAGTTAGTTGCTGTCAAACCGAATTTTTCAAACGCCAAATCAGGTGCAAAGAGAAATAAAAGAGTACTAATTGCTACCAAAGTTAAAGCGCTCACAAATGCGATGAAAGCACCCAACAACATCCCATTTTTAAAAATGGTATCTTTGTATAAATAATCTTTATAAGTATTCAAACCGATACCTAAAATTCCTATTAGGAAAAGATATTTAAAAAATTTAAGTGCGATGGCATTTTCTCCGCCAAAGTATTGCAACGCGATAAGAAAAAGCCCCATCATCGCTCCTGCTTGTACTCCCCACATCGTTCCATTTCCGTAAAAATTAAATTCACGAGGCAAAATGTTTTTTACGGCTTTCATTTCTTTCCGGTTTGGATTCGCTGCCTTACTATACGCAACAGTATTATCATTGTTCATTTTATTAATTTTTTTATATTAGAAAATATTAGAAACAGGAGTCATCCCGAGTATTAGCTTTCATCCTTCATTTTTGCATTTTTAGCCGAAAATGTTGACGGAAGAAAACAGGTTTTTGGAATTGATTTGGCTTATTTTTTACCTAACCAAGCATCCAACATCCATGATTTTTTTTCCAGGCTTTCTAAAAAACCACCAACCATGTCAATTGTACCTTCGTCTCCTGCATCGCCTGCTTTTTCGAGAACCGTTCGCATTTTTGCAATCAAAACAGAATGATTTTCTAAAATACCAGATACCATCTCGCTATCTTTTTTGATACCTTTTGGTTCTTTGATGTCCGAGTTTTTTAAATAATCGCTGATTTTACTCAGTGGGCGATGTCTCAGTGTTAGAATACGTTCGGCAATTTCATCAATCTTCAAACGGGCATCGTTGTATAAATCTTCAAATTGTGCATGTAACTCAAAGAAATTTTGACCTTGAATATTCCAGTGAAAATTTCGTAAATTTTGGTAGTAAACGTGATAGTTGCACAACAAATCGTTAAGTACTGCAATCGTTTCTTTAGTTTTCTTCTTATCAAATCCTAAATAATTCATCTTTATATCTTAATTTTTTAATTTAATAAAAACCTAAGGAACGCGAAATAAATAAAGTGAAAAATGAGAGCAAAATATCCTCTCAAGAATGTTAAGTTATTTACTTCGCGTTCCTAAGTTGTTGGTATAGATTTACCTTTTCAAATAGGTTATTTGAACAATATTTAATGCTTGCTTACAGAATGTTTTTTTGAAAAATATTAGAAAACCAATACAGGGATTTTTGATTGTAAAATCAAATGTTCTGTACTGTAGTCATCAAAAATGCGGCTAAAAAACGACTTATCTTTATGTTGAAAAGCTAGCCAGTCTGCATTTTTGTCTTTCACTAAGTTTTTAATGGAATCTGCAGCATCGTTTGAGAATACTTGCATGTAGGTCATCTTGTCATAGCCTAAAAATTGACGAAATGTCTTGACCATTCGTAGATACTTTGGATTGCTTTCCATCACTTCATCGTTTTCACTATTGATAACTGCGACGGTAATATGAGCATCCGTAGCTGTTGCAATTTGTGATAAAATTCGCATATTTTCAACCGCGTGGTCATTCATGTCCATCATATATAGAATATTTTGGACTGGTTGTGAAGTGGTTTTCTTAGGAACGACTAAGACAGGAGATTCTAAATTTTCTGCCATTCGGGTTTCGTAAGTACCAAACCACTCGTTGAGGGTATCCAATTCGTGATGTCCTTCAACTATGACCAAATAAGGATTTTCATCT
This sequence comes from uncultured Saprospiraceae bacterium, assembly GCA_964445895.1. Classification (GTDB taxonomy): domain Bacteria; phylum Bacteroidota; class Bacteroidia; order Chitinophagales; family Saprospiraceae; genus CAYUNA01. The sequence continues at coordinate 13,462 of CAYUNA010000034.1, forward strand.
TCCGTGATTTCTTCAAGTTTGGATTCTGGAAAACCAATCTCTAAATCACTAGTTGTTTGTTCCCAGATTTCTTTAGCTTTTATTTTTAAATGTTCTAGTTGTGGTTCGGCAACATCTATCACATTACCCATTGTCAACATGTCCTGAGTCATAAGTCCTGCATCAATAGTTCCAGTAATTGGCATGACTGAAATCGGCATTTTTTCAATACCAACCAATGATGCCGGTCGGTTTAAATCTTTTGCCAGACGAACTCCATAATCCATCAAATGGTTTGGGTAATTGTAATGGGGGAGGGCTATAATAATTTGCTTCGTTTTCATATCATAAATTTTATTATAAAACGGAGCATAACAAAATATGTTCAGATAAAAAATGGTCAAATAAAAAAAAGCCGTCGGAAATTTTACACTCCGACGGCTTTTTATAATGGTTTAAATTAACCATTTACTTATGTATTTCCAATGACATAAAGTTGTGTCAAATCAGGTGTTGGCTTTCCTCCTGCATCCTCCAACGTCACAGCATAGGCACCAGCACCTTCAACAAACGGGACTTCCAAGAAACTACTATCTGCTCCATGCAAATCAAAAACGCCCATATCAACAGGGGTTCCTTCTACTAATGCCCACAATTGATATTGCTTGCCACTTGGTGCATCTGGCAAATTAATGACATCCAAATAAGTCTTTTTATTAGAGGCATTATTATAGACAGCAGCGATTGCTTGTGGAGCTAACCCATTTCCGGCGGATTTCATATGAACCGTTTGATTGGAAGTATCGCGTAGAATCGCGAGTTTGTTTTCTAAATCAATCAACTTTGCAGCTTGCGTATCACAATCTGTTTTTAATACTTTAAATTGATTTTGAGCCTCAACTAATTCTTCATTAATGGTATTATTTTGACTAAATAAATATAGTCCTAATCCAGCTAATGCAAACATGAGTAAGCCCAATAACCCACCAGTCAATTTGTTAGAACTACCTCCTGGATTGCTTGGTTTAGGGGATTTATTATCCGCAATTTCTGAATCAATTCGTGCCAATGCCGCTGCTTTTAAACCCGCGGGCAACGGCATAGAATTAGATTGGATATAGGCTTTGAGCGCATCTTCAATGCTGTTGAGGTGTGTGCGGATAGCAGGATGTTCTGCTGCCAATTTTTCGACCTCATGGCGTTCGGTATCAGAAACTAATCCAAGGACATAGTTTTCTAATATTCCAGATGATATGTAATTGTTTATATTCAACTTTAATGATTAAGGCTCTTTTGGTTTCCCAAATTTTGTATGTTAATTTGGAGAATTGAACAACAAGTAAATAGTCCACCAAAAGGCAGATTCTCCTAAAATTTTTCGTAATTCTCTAATGGCGATTTGTGCTCTTGATTTGACAGTGCCGAGGGGAATGCCGAGTTTTTCTACGGCTTCACGTTGTGTATATCCTTGTAAGTATAGCAAGTCAATAACATCACGGTATTTCGAGTCTATCTGTGTCAGTGCCCGATGTAGTCCAATATCTTTGACGGTCATTTCTTCACTATGGGAGACATTGTTATATACGGTAGAATCGATTGGCTTGGATGTTTGTTGAGCTTTAAATTTGGCAGTTCTTGCTTTATCTAAGGCTGTATTTCGGCAAATATTGAGTAGCCAAGTGAACAGGCGACCTTTGGAAGAGTCATATTTATCGGCATGTCTCCAAAATTTCACACAGGCATCTTGAAACAAATCTCGCGCTACTTCTTCAGAATGCACTACTTTATATATAACGGTGTACAGGGCACCTCCATATTTATCAATGATGTACTCAATTGCTTCTCTTGGGTTTTCTTCTAAAAGGGCAATTATAAAATCATCATCCTTATGTTTGGTAGTTTTTTGCATTAATATTTTTAACTGGCTTGTATGTGTCTATATTTTCAAGTATTTTTTTATCAAAAAATTAAATTAATGGAACTGTAGGAATTAAATAAATTCGCTCATCAACAAAAGTTAATACAGTGT